>CAYLJC010000180.1:0-6081 GCA_964383345.1 uncultured Akkermansia sp.
CGTCGGCGCTGACTTCCCGGTAGTCCACCGCCAGCCCGGAGTCGAGAATGACGTCGTTGACCCCGTGCAGGGTGGCGCCGCGGAAGCCGAACTCCTTGCATTTCGTCGTGAGCGGGGCTGTCGCCGAATAGGTCGAGATGCAGAGGATGATGTCGTAGTGAGGATACACATCCCGATCCAGACTGAGCCGCGTGCCCCCGGCATCGACACACTCGTCGCTGATATCGAGATTGGAGCCGTAGCTCATCGGGAAGGCGTAGATTTCCCCGCCGCTCATCCCGAGAGCCTCCAGTCCGCCGTCCTTGAGGCCGAGATAAAATTCTTCGTAGGCCTTTTTCTGAATTTCGTGTCCCGGAGCCTGGAGGAAACGATAATCGCGCATGAGGTCGAGATCCTCCAGGTCGATCAAAATACAAACTTTCGCGCCCTGGGTGGGTTCGAAGACGGTGCCCAGCAATCTCTCCAGGCGGAACTCCGGGAAAACGCGTTTTTCGGGATTCAGGATGATTTCGCGTGGGAGGGTGGCAACAGACATGGCGGTAAGAGATGGGGAAGGCGCGTAATGCGACGCTCGAAGGTGGAAAAAACTTACGTGCCGGGGAGGAATTTTCCCCCTGCCTGATACCTTACGAAGGAGAGAGCGCGTGGAAAACCCAAAATCGGAACATTTCTTATCACCTCGAACCCGCCGACAGCCGGTTGCAAAGCTCCACAGCGGGGTTCCGCCACTGCGCAAGTTGCTCGGGGAACGGGCAGTCGCGGCAATCCGAGGCATCCTCCAGACAGAAATCGTCATAGATCTGGAGCAGGCCCTGCTGCTGATGGTAATAACGTGTGAATAACTTTTGTCGCCGTGGGTCGCTCCCGAAAAGCCGCAGGGAGGCGCGACGCAGTTTCAGGTTCGAATCGACGCGCCCGAGGGCGGCGTATTCCTCCCAGCTTTCGGGATGGAGCCTTACCGCACCGGGGAAAATGACGTTCCCGAGGATATCGCGGAGGCGGTCTTGGCCGACGAGGCGCAGCGCGGCGGGGGAGGGTTCGGATGCGAGGGTGTAATGATATTCCCAAAAGGGATGGGAAAGGTTTTTTAACACCTTATTCACATGTTTCTCCCGGTTATTCACATTTTCCTCCCAGATCGGACGGAGTTGTTCCCACTGGTCCACCAATCCGGCGAGAGCGCCGACGCGGCGTTGCGGATGGTTGTGCGGACGCGTGCTGTGATAGCGCCAGGGGATCGCGCGGCGGGGGGTGGTCTCGACCGAATCGCGTATTTTCCACCACTGATCCCAGAGAGAATTCTGGTAGATCCGTGAATCTTCCCCGACGGGAATCTCGCGGAGGCCGGGCCGGAGAAATCCCGCCGCGCCGAAAAGACGGGCCTCGCGCTCCCATTTTTTCATCGCGAGGAGGTCTTTCACCGGACACCGCTGCGCGAGGATGGCCATCGCGGTTTTGTTTTGCCGGAACCCCAGCGCCTCGGCGAGCGCCTGGAACATCGCCTGCTCCCCCGTGGTGGAGTTTCCCATGACCCGCAGCCTCTCGCTTTTTCGTCGCAGGCGGTATTGCGCCGCCGCCGTGAGGAGCGATTCCACCTCTCCGTCGCCCATGCGGCCCAGCGGAGCAAGGCACCGCCCCGGAAACGCCTCGGGGAGAAAGTCGGGCGGTCCCTCCAGCCCCGTGAACTGCGGCAGGAGCAACTGGGGAATGTTGCGATTGTCCTCCGTCCTCGTGAAGACCCGGTTCATGGCTGGTTGGTCCGTAAAAACATGGAGGACCACTTCGTTGAATTCCCGATTGCCGCTGTGCCCGTGCCGCTCCCAGTCGCGCACATCGACATCGACCTCCAGCGCACCCCTGCGCAGATCGCCGTCCACGCGCACCGCCACTTCGGTGAAATCCGGACCCGCCCCCCGGTTCCAGTGGCCGAACTGGACGATCTCGATCGGTTCGCCCTCCCGCCCGGTGAAAGTCCGGCCGAATTCGCCGCCGAACCACTGCGCCTGCAAGTCCATCTCGTCGCGGAAGAGCCGGGCGGTCCCGCGCACCACGGGGCGCGCGCTCGACCGGACCCACTGGCAAAAAGCCTCATACCGTGCGGCGGCGGCGGGAAAAGACGCGGACATACCGACAGGGTAACAAAAGCTGTTCAAATTACCAGTTTTATCGCACCCGGGCGTCTCCGGCGAATTGTCCCCGCGGGCTTGACGGGGGGGCACAACCCTGTTTGGTCGATGGGTGAACCCTCTTCCCCGGCTTCTCCTCGCCCCGATGCAGGATGTCTCGGTCCTGCCGCTCTGGCGATGCCTGGAGCGGCGCGGAGGACCCGATGTCTACGTGACGGAGTATTTCCGGGTGCACCGCGATTCCCATCCGGAAAAGGAGATCCTGCGATCCATTCGCGAGCTGGAGACGGACAAGCCTGTCATGGCGCAAATGATAGGGAACGATCCCGCGCATCTCGTTCGCACCGCGACGGAGATTCAGCGACTCACCCCCTGCGCGGGGATCGACGTCAATCTCGGTTGCCCCGCGCCCACCGTCTGCGGAAAAGCGGCCGGCGGAGCGCTCCTGCGAAATCCCGAACTCATCCGCCGCATCGCCCTCGCATTGCGACCGGTCGTGTCGGGGCGATTTACCCTGAAAACCCGCATCGGATTTGAGTCCGCGGACGAGTTTTCCTCCCTCCTCGACCTTTTTGCCACGCTCCCCCTCGACGGTCTTGCGATCCACGGACGCACCGTCCGCGAGCGTTACCAATCCGACGTCCACACCGCCGAGATCGCCCGCGCCGTCGCGATGCTGCCGTATCCCGTCGTTGCCAACGGCAGCATCGTCTCGGTCGCCAGTGCCCGCGCGATGTGGCGCAAGACCGGCGCGGCGGGACTGATGATAGGGCGCGGGGCGATCCGGGATCCGTGGTTGTTCGAGGGCGTACGCGAGGATTTCGCAGGACGGGAAGCACCGCGCCGCCGTCTCCGCGAAGTCCTCGCCTATCTGCGCGAACTCACCGGGGAAGTGATCGATCACGGCCATTTCGAAAAGGAATCCCAGATCGTCAACCGCATGAAAAAATTCACCAACTACATCGCCTCGGGGATCAGCGGAGGAACTCTCAACAAGGAACTCCGCCGGGCCACGACCCTCGCCGAATACGATTCAGCCTGCCGCCAGCATTTGGAAAACGATGACTGGTTCCCCGTCGAACCCGCCGAGGACGGAACCCTTTTTTGCGGAATCCGAGAACTCGGGACGCCGGGCGGCGAGGTTTCCGTCGAACCGCTCAGGTGAAGTCGCAATATTTCCGGAAGGTCGCGAGCCTTTCCTCGAAAGCCGCCGGGGTGAGTTCGTTCAGCGAATGGGTGCTGAAACTCTCGCAGGTGACACTCGCCAGGATGGTGCCGCAGGCGATGCCATTCTTGAGATCGGCGAAGTCGTAGCTCTTTTTCCCGAGGCTCGCGAGATAACCGGCGAAGCCGCCGATGAAGCTGTCGCCCGCGCCGGTCGGGTCGAAAACATCGTGCAGGGGGAAAGCGGGGCACGCAAAAAAATCATCTGCTCCGAAGAGCATCGCGCCGTGCTCGCCCTTTTTGATGATGACGTGACCGGGTCCCATCTCGCGGAGGCGATGCCCCGCCGCGACGACGTTGGAGGTGTCCATCATCAGCTTCGCTTCGCTGTCGTTCAGCACCAGCAGATCGATGCGCTTGAGGAGATCTTCGAGTTCGTGGCGCGAGACCTGAATCCAGAGATCCATCGTGTCGGCGATGGTGAAGCCGGGTCCTTCCCCGAGCTGGTCGATGACCGAGTGCTGATTCAGCGGATGCGAATTCGCGAGCAGATTGATCGTGGTGGCCGCCTTTTGTGAATCGGCCACGGCCGGCTGCCAGGACTCGAGCACATTGAGGGCGACGGAGAGAGTCTCCCGGTCGTTCATGTCCTCCATGTATTCCCCCTCCCAGCGGAAAGTCTCCCCGGCGGAGAACTCTATCCCCTCGAGATTGATGTCCCGTCCCTTCAGCACCTCGAGATGTTCCGAGGGAAAATCGTGCCCGACCACTCCGACAATGCCGACGGGAGAAAAAAAGCTCGCGGCGATGGCGGCGTAGGCGGCGGACCCGCCGAGGAGATTCTCCTGCGAGGCTTTCTGCGTTTTGACATTGTCGATGGCGATGGAACCGGATACAAGCACGCTCATAAGATTATTGGGGAGGGAGGGAAAAGGGGAGATGGGGAGATGTCAGGATTCAGGGAGGAGGGACCTCGCGCTGCGGACATAAGCAGCAATATCGGAGGCCTGCAAGATCCCTGATACGATGACGGCACGTTTTGCCCCGGCGGCGACGAGTTCGGCGAGGTTTTCTTTTTTGATTCCGCCGATGCAGAAAATGGGCAGATCGGGAAACGATCGGTGGACCTCGCGGATTCCGGTTGTGCCGATGGGAGGGTAGGTGGGTTTGGTGGGGGTGGCAAAAAGCGGCCCGAAACCAATGCAATCCGTGCGCGGATCCGCCGCCGCCGCTGTTGCCTGCGCGAGGCTGTGGGTGGAGCGGCCCACCAGCATCTCCGGGCCGACGATTTCGCGCACCTCATCCATGGAGGCGTCGTCCTGCCCCACGTGGACCCCGTCCGCGCCGAGCGACGCCGCCAGGGCGGCGTGATCGTTGATAAAAAAAGGAACCCCGCCCTCGCGGCAGATCGGGAGGAGCATCGCCCCCCAGTTTTTGATTTCCTCGGTGGAATGTCCTTTGGCGCGCAGTTGGATGACATCGATGCCGCCCTCTATCATCTCGGCGGTGACCCGGATGAGCGAGGCCGGCGCGACATAACCCAGATCGACAATGCCGTATACTCTGGCGTGAGATAAAGTGCTTCGGGGCATGGGGGTTCAGGGGCTGGCGGTTTTGCTGCTTTGCTTTTCAGGGGTTGCGGGAGAATGTAGACCGAAAACGACACTTTCCCAATTTCTCAAAACCTCACCCCCTCGATCCCTGAACACTCCTCCCTCTCCCTACCGCATGCCCGCCGAATGGGAACCCCAGGCCGCCGTCTGGCTTTCCTGGCCCTCGGGGCATCCCGAATGCTGGCCCGAAACCCTCGAAAAAGTCGAGGGCGCTTTTGCCCGGATCGCCGCCGCGATCAGTCGCTACGAACCGGTCCGGATCAATGCGCCCGTCCACCGGCACGAGGAGATCCGCCAGCGGGTCCTTGTCGCCGGGCCGCAGGCCGATCATCTCGAACTCTACGACCATCCCAACGACGACGTCTGGTGCCGCGACCACGGTCCGCTATTTGTGAAACACCGCGAGAGCGGCGAGGTCGCCGTGACCAACTGGGGGTTCAACGGCTGGGGCGACAAGTTCGGTCCCTACGATCTGGACAACGAGATTCCCGTTCACATCGCCGACACCCTCGGGATGGAACGTTTCGACGCCGACATGGTCCTCGAGGGCGGTTCCATCGAGCAGAACAGCCTCGGGCAGATGCTCACGACCGAGGCCGTTCTCCTCAATCCCAACCGCAACCCCGATCTTTCCCGCGCGGAGATCGAGGAGCGCATCCGCACCTTCCTCGGCATGAAGGAAATTTTCTGGCTGCGTTCCGGGATCGAAGGGGACGACACCGACGGGCACATCGACGACATCGCCCGCTTCGTGGACGACCGCACCATCGTCATTTCCCGGGAAAACGATGGCAAAAATCCCAACCACCGCGTCCTCGGGGAAAACCGCGAGCGCCTCGACGACTTCCGCCTGCCCGATGGCACCCGGCCCGCGATCATCGACCTCGAGATGCCCGACGCCTGTCTCGCCCCCGACTGGCGTCTCCCCGTGCTGCCGGCCAGTTACGTGAACTTTCTCATTCTCAACGGAGCCGTGCTTGTCCCCGTCTTCGGTCAGAAAAAACGTGACACCAACGCCGTCGGCCTGCTCGGCGAACTTTTCCCCGGACGCGAGATCGTTCCCATCAACGCCCTCGACATCGTCCGCGAAGGCGGTGCGATCCACTGCATCTCCCAGCAACAACCCGCCTGACCGAACCGGGACATCCCGGGCCGGTCGTTTTTTCCGCTGCAAAAAC
>CAYLJC010000181.1:0-6038 GCA_964383345.1 uncultured Akkermansia sp.
TCCGCTGTGCCGGGGAGGCAATTCGTTTGGTGCGGAACAGATCCAGGGCCGATCCGGTGGCGCCATCGAACACCGCCAGGTAGTGGTTGGCGTGACCGGCGAGCCGGATTACGTCGGCAATCGGCACGACGGTGCCCCCGCCGGTGACGCCGACCCCGGCGCGGGACTCCAAGTCCTGCAGGGTTGTGCGGATGATGACCGAGAACGGCAGTCCGTTGAGGTGTCCGAGTTCGCCGCTCATCAGGGCGGCGCGCCCGACAGCGACCATCGCGTCGTGTTGACGCTGAGCAAGGGTGCGGTGGTCGTTGTCGATCTGGGCCTGTGACGGCGTTCCTGACGTGCACGGTTCTGGATCGTCGGGATTGCACATACCTGGCGCCGCGTACTTCGCGAAGATCACTTCCCACAAGGCCCATGCTTCGGGGGTCAGACTCCCGACGATGTCGGTCATCGAATCGGAGCGCTGCTTGCCCTTCGCCACTCCACGCTTTCGGGCGCGTTCGGTGTCATCGGGCTCGGGTCCGTCCTGGTCGAGCAGGAACAGGGTGCGATCGGCGGTGTCCTTGAGTTCCTTGGGGCCGACACCGACCGCAGTGCGGACCAGGTCGACTTCGAACTGCTGGCGGGTGGCCGCGTCAGCGAAACCCGGTAATTTTTCAACGGACTTGCGGATGACCTCGACGTGCTCGCCATTGATCAGCCCCTGGGCTATAGCCTCGGCAGTGGCGGGTAGCGCCGGCGGCAGAGATGGACCGGTCAACGCCTGCCGCGGCGCATGAAGCGTGTGTATGACCGGGTCAGAGAAGCGAGCGAAAAACCGGAAATCTCGCTTCTCATCTGGGAGGATTATCTGGCCGCACCGGTCATCAATCAATTCAGGACCGATACCGGGGTCCGGGTGAAGGTGACGGAAGTCGACAACTCCGAACAACTGCGACAGAGGCTCGCGGCAACCCCCGCCGCTTTTGATGTGGTGGTGGCCGATGAGCAATCCATGAAAGAGCTCATTGAGTTGCGATTGTTGTCCGAGCTGGACAAGGAAAAACTCGGGGCCAAGGCCGCACAGGTCGAACCGTTCCTGGATTTGGCTTGTGACAAGGGCACTTGCTTCACCATTCCCTACCTTTGGGGGTTGACGGTATTGGTGGGACGCTCGGAGCTTTTCTCACAGTCCGAGCCGAGTTGGGCGATGATTTGGAGGGAGGATCTGAAAATCGCTCTCCTCGACGAACCCGCTGATCTGATGTGGATGGCGCTCCTTGCGCTGGGTTATGACCCGGCGGAGGCAATCGAATCCCAGATAGACGAGGCCGCCGCCCGGCTCGCAGAACGTTTCCCGGATATCACGCGGTCGATGAAGGATCAGCAGACCATCCTCGATCTTCTCGAAGCCGGCGAAGTCGATCTCGCCGTTAGTTACAATGGCGATGCGCTGACACGGATGGCGGATGCCCCCGGCATCGAGATTGTGGTGCCGCGCGAGGGCGCTCCGCTCTGGCTGGACAGTTTCGCGATCAGCCGCGATACGACAAATGTCGAGCTCGCCCATCGCTTCATTGACTATATGACAAAGCCGGAGACTTCCGCGCTCTCCGCCACCGGGCTGAACTACGCGAGTCCGAATCGCGCCGCTCTTCCGATGATGGACAAAGCGGTTCTCAACAATCGCGTCCTTTATCCAGGGGCGGACCTGATCAAGAAATGTTCCTTTGTGCGTTTTCCGCCGGAGACGGAAAAATACGTGAAGGCAGTGATGCTACGGCTCATCAGCGAAAGTCGTTCGCGCTCCTTTACCGCTGACTGGGCGGAGCAGGAGGCATCGAACACGGAGGATGGCGGACCCGAATAAGACTTGCCCGGATTCCGCCAAAATCGGGGGAACGATCCAAGATGAATTCCACTCGCAGCCGCCTCCTCATCTCCATGTTGGTCACGGGCCTCGTGCCACTGATCATCGTGCTGGTGCCGTCGGCGATGGTTCTACAGCACAATCTGCAGATCAAGGAGGAGGAGAAGCTCGCCGATACGGCGCGTCAGTTGGGACGCCTCGTGGGGGAGGTTACCGACCGTATCGCGCGTGAACTCAGTTCGCTCCAGTCGAACCCCCGGCTTGCGGATCCCGCCGGGAATCTGGAGGAGAAAATCGTTGAGATGCACCGCCTCGTGAAAATTTACGAGACCTATTCGGACATCAGCCTCTACGATGCCGAGGGGTTTCTGCTGGGTTCCACGACAAAGGCGCATCCGGTTTTCCGGGAGTACAGCGACTGGTTCCGCGAAGCGCTTACCGGAGATATCACCGTGTCGCACCCCCAGCGCGTCCTCGGGAAGGAGGGGCTTTACATGACGGTTTTCCTGCCGGTGACCTCTTCGCCGGAACCCGGAAAAGAGGAGGTTTCGCAAGTGCTCAAGGCACGGCTTTCCTTCTCCCGCATCATGAGTTTGTTGGAGGACGGGCACTTCGGTGGAGGTGGCTCGATCTATCTGCTCGATGCACTCGGGAACACCCTCTCCGGCCGCAATCCCTCGCAGTTGATGGAGAAATTCGATCCCTCCTTTCCGGTCGAGCGATGGCTCAGCGAACCGGTTGGCAACTATTGTTCTCCCGAGGGGGACGATTTCCTCTACGCGACGGAGGTGCTCCCGAGTTCGGTCACAAAACTCAATTCGCACTGGGTCATCGTCGCCCTGAAACCAATGGCGGCGGTCACGGCGATGGTGCGCCAATCCATCCTCGCTCTGCTCGCCGCGGCCGCCTGCATGGTCGTGGTGGCGGGTGTGCTGGGGGTTTATCTTTCCAAGCGCATGTCGCGGCCTTTGGAAAAAATCGGCGAAGTGGCGCGGGCCGTCGGCCGGGGCAATTTGTCGGTACGCGCCGATGAGGACGAAGGTGCCTCCGAAGCGCGCGACCTGGCCGTCCTTTTCAATCGCATGATCGCCGAGCTGGCACAGCATCGGGACGGGTTGGAACGACTCGTCCAATCGCGCACCGAGAGCCTCCACCGCAGCCAATCCGAGTTGGAGCGCGTCGGAGCCCGGCTCAAGGCGGCCATCGAGAGTTCGAACAACGGATTTCTCGTGGAAGATCTCCAGGGCAATGTCGCGCTGGTGAACGATCTTTTCCTCCATCTCCTCGGCGTCGATCCCGGGAAATACGTGCCCGGTACCGCGAACCAGATCATCGGTTTCTTCGAGGCGGCGGGCGGTATCACCAAGAAGATCGCAGAGGAATGGAAAACCCGTTGCGGAGCGGACGAGACCATTGACTGCGAGATCACCCTGACGCTCCCGGAGCCCCGCGTGCTTCATGTCTACTCCGCTCCGGTCCGCGATTCGCGGGGAAATCTCGTCGGCCGCGTCTGGAACACGCGGGATCTCACCGGGCAGCGCCACCTGGAGGAAGGGCTCCGTCAGTCGCAAAAGATGGAAGCCGTCGGGCAACTCGCCGGAGGCATTGCCCATGACTTCAACAATCTCCTCGCGGGAATCCTCGGCAACCTCGCCCTCGTCCAGATGGATCTGGGTCCGACCCTCAGCAGTGAAGGTCGCGAAAGTCTTTCCCATGCCGTCAAGGCGGGGGAACGCGCCGTGGAACTGGTGCGTCAGCTCCTCGGTTTCTCGCGGCGCAGTCGCATGGATCTGAGCCCCTGTGACGCCAACCTCGTTCTCGCGGAGGTCCGCTCCATCCTCGCGGCCACGATAGACCCGAGCATCCACGTGGTGCTCGATCTGGAGGATGGTCCGTGGCGGGCCATGGCCGATGTGGGCATGCTCGGCCAGGTCATCATGAACATGGCGGTCAACGCCAAGGACGCGATGCCGAAAGGCGGACGACTTTTCCTGAAGTCGAGCAACCGCGTCCTCACCGAGATGGATTTGCATGCCCATCCCGAGGTCTCCCCGGGCGAGTTCATTTGTCTCAGCGTGGAGGACGAGGGCGAGGGGATTCCGCTGGAGGTGCAGTCGAAGATCTTCGAACCGTTTTTCACCACCAAAGAACCGGGCAAGGGCACGGGACTCGGTCTCGCGACCTCCTTCGGGATCGTGAAACAGCTCGGCGGCTGGATCGATTTCCAATCCGCTCCCGGGGAAGGCACCTGTTTCGACATCTACCTGCCCCGCAGCGCCTCGGCCGAGGCGGAGAAGGCCTCGGCGCTTCTGGCACCGGCGGACCATCGCGAACTCGCTCCCTCGCGCCGGGGCGAGACCATTCTGCTCGTCGATGACGAGGCCCTTGTTCGTCGCATCGGGCGCACCCTGCTTTCCAAACTCGGCTACGAGATCCTCGAAGCGGCCGACGGACTGGAGGCACTCGAAATCTGCCGCGAGCGGGGTGAGTCCGTCAGTCTGGTTCTCCTCGATCTCACCATGCCGAACCTCTCCGGGAAAGAGACCTTCGCCCGCCTGCGCGAGACGCACCCGGATCTCCCCGTCCTCATCTGCAGCGGGTATCTCGTGGATCTCAACGAGTTCACCCGCGAGTGCGGCGCCTGCCCCGACGGATTCGTGCAAAAGCCCTACAGCTTTGAGGACATGTCCGCGATCATCCGCAAGACGCTCGACCAACGGGACCACGCCGCCTGACACCCGTCCCGAAACGCCCGGGGGAAACGGGGCGGGAGACGGGATGAAGGGGGAAAAGGGGCGGATTTCACATTGATTCGCAGGGCAAGCCCCTACACATTCGCCCCATGGAAAACGTAATCATCATCGGAACCGGTTGCGCCGGCTGGACCGCTGCCGTCTACACCGCCCGGGCCAATCTGAATCCTCTCGTCATTTCGGGGGAGCAACCCGGCGGCCAGCTCACCACCACGACGGAGGTGGAGAATTTCCCTGGCTTTCCCGAAGGCATCATGGGCCCCGAATTGATGATGCGGATGCAGCAGCAGGCGGAAAAATTCGGCACCCGGGTCGAGTATGACCTCGTCAGCAGTGTGAAAAAAGAGGCGGACGGTGCCATTCTCGTGAAAACCTCCGGTGGAGCGGAGTACCGGACCCACACCGTCATCATCGCGACCGGGGCCAGCCCGCGCTGGCTTCACCTCGACCGGGAAAAAGAACTCGTCGGCCACGGGCTCACCTCGTGCGCGACCTGTGACGGAGCTTTTTATCCCGACGTGCCCGTGGTGGTGGTCGGCGGCGGCGACTCGGCCTGTGAGGAGGCGGGTTTCCTGACCCGCTTCGCCAGCAAGGTCTATCTCGTGCATCGCCGCGACGAACTCCGCGCCTCGAAGATCATGGCGGACCGTGCCCTCGCCAATCCCAAAATCGAGCCGGTCTGGAACTCGGAGCTGAAAGAATACCTCACCGATGAGAAGGGCGACATGCGTGCCGTCACCGTGCTGAACCGCGTCACCGGCGAAGAATCCGAGCTGGAGGTGAAATGTGTCTTTGTGGCGATCGGTCACGACCCCAACACCGCTTTCCTCGCCGATTCGGGGGTCGAGGTTGACGACGAAGGTTATGTCGTGCAAAAAGGACGCTCGACCCACTCCAACATCCCGGGGATTTTCTCCGCCGGCGATGTCTCGGACCATGTCTACCGCCAGGCGATCACCGCAGCGGGGAACGGCTGCCAGGCCGCCCTCGACGCCGAGCGCTACATCACCGCGCTGGAGGACTGACCCGTTGGAGGGATCGTCCGCTACTCCGAAGTGGCGATGGGCACGGCGCGGATCGGCACCGCGATCGGAATGGGGGGGCGGCGTTCGTCGCCCGAGACCTCTTCCGCCGGGTCGGGCGCGGGAGTTTCGGGAGTCGCCGGTGCCGGAGGCAGGGAAGCTCGCGTGGCGGCGGGATTGGTCCCCTCCGGGCGCAGCGCCGCGGGGGGATCGGTGGCGGATGCTTCCCCGGCGGGAAGGGCGCTCACTCCGGGAGATGGGTTCCGCTCCTCGGCGGCCACCATCGGCGGAGTCCGGCGTGGGCGCAGGGGATTCGCGGGGATGTCGTCTCCGGCGACAGTGGGCGGTGCCTCGTCGAAAACCATCTCCACCTCGGGTTTTTCCACGGCATCCGGCGACGACTCGCCCGGGAGC
>CAYLJC010000182.1:0-6014 GCA_964383345.1 uncultured Akkermansia sp.
CTTCCAAGTCTTTGCTGGCTTTGGCAACCCGAATCGGTTTCGTTCTCCGGAAACCGAATTGAGCCAAAATAAATGACACGTTCCCTCTCCCTGATTTGCGTGCGATTTGCCACGCATCGTGCTTTACACGACACCTCGCCCTGATAGGATACGGGTCGGGGGTACGACACGATGAAGAGCAAAACCGGCAGAAGTCAGGCGAAGCGATGGGTCTGTCTCGTGGTCGTTGCAGCGGGGTTGCTTTCCGCGGAGCGGAGGATGCGGGCGCAGGAGAAGACGCCGTCTTCGGAACGTGCGCCCCTCATCGAATTGACTCCGAAGGAATCGGCCTGGCTCCGATCACGCCGTGTCATCCGGTATGGAGCCGATCCCTCGTGGCCTCCGTTTTCACTGAGGACCGGGACGGGGTTGGAGGGGATCGACGCCGACCTCATCGAGATTTTTGCGTCGCGATTGGGAGTGCCCTTCGAGTATGTCCCCACGAAGAGTTGGGCGGAGACCATGCAAAAGCTGGCTCGTGGAGAGATCGATTTTGTGAGCGGTTTCGCCAACCTTCCGGAGCGGCCCGCCGAGGTTCTCTACACCCGTCCCTACGCCACGTTTCCTGTGGTCACGATCATGCGGGACGACGGCCCGTTCTACACCTCCTTCGAGCAGATCGAGCAGCGGAGCCTGACCCTGGCGATGCCATCGGGCTACGCTCCGACCGTCTATATCGAGGAAAAATTTCCGGAGATCCCGCTGCTGCACACCGAGACCTCGGCCGAGGCGCTCCGGCGGGTCTCGGATGGCAGCGCGGACGTCGCGGTGGAGAATCTCGGCGTGGCGGCGCACCTCATCCGGATCGACGGACTCCTCAACTTGAAAATCTCCGGTCCGACACAGCTTGAATTCGATCCGACCTTTGGAGTGGCCTCTGATCTGCCCGAGTTGCGCTCGATTCTCGATACCTTGCTCGATTCCATTTCAAAACAAGAGCAACTGCGCATCTACGAAAAATGGATTCTCGTCGATATCTCCCGCATGTGGAGCGTCCGCAAGGTGCTGCTGGTCTTCGGCCTGATCTTCGGGATGGCCGCCCTGCTTTTGGGGTTGGCCTCCGCTTCGAACCGCCGACTGGCACGGGAATTGAAAAAACGCCGCGAGGTCGAGGATTCCCTGCGTCAGAGCGAGGAGCGTTTCCGCCATCTTTTTGAGAGGATGGACCACGCCTACTTCCTCACCACCGCGGGAGGGAGGATACAGTTCGTCAACGAAACCGCCATCGAGATGCTGGGGATCGGTTCGCGTCCGGTGATCGAACGGCTCAGCCTGGAGACCTTTTTGCAAAGCCCCGACGAGTGGGGCGAAGTTGTCGCCGCGCTGCATTCCGGAGAAAAGAAGACCGAACGCGGCGTGAGCTTCATCCGCGCGGACGGTTCGACGGTTCGCGGTCAATGCCGCATCCATCTTCTCGAGGGGAAGGACGAACAACACGACGATCTCGGGATCGAGTGGTTCGTGCAGCCGCTCGACCCGTCACGGTAGGCGCGGGAGTGATGGCATGGATTTGAGCCTCTTCCGCGCGTAGGTTGGAAGAGTCGCCGACGCAGGTGCGGGTGTCACTCTTCCTCCAGGGCGTTCGGCGCGAAGACCCGCTCGATCGCCTCCACCGCTCTTTCTTCGTCCCCGCCCGAGGCTTCGATTTGGATCGGCATGCCCATCACGCCGCAAAGCATCACAAGGCCCAGAATACTGCGGACATCGGCGATGCGGTCGCCACAACGCAGGACAACCGCCGAGCGGTACTCCCTCGCCGCGCGGATGATGCGGGCGGCGGAACGAAATTTCAGGCCTTCCGGCCACGGGACGACCACGGTGGAGCGTTTCATACGGCGTTCCGACACCGGATCACCTCCCGTCGTTCAATGCGGCGCAGATTTTTGCTAAAGAGAATCTCAAAAAGCGTCGGGGTCGGGGAAGCGCAGGAAGGGAATCGCAAAGAAACTCCTTGCAAATCCGGCACATCCCTACATCTTGCCGTCCTCGCAATGCGGCGGATCCCTCCGCCGGAAATGTGTTACGGGTAGATTCCGGAGCGGTCAAACGGGGCAGACTGTAAATCTGCTGGCTATGCCTTCGAAGGTTCGAATCCTTCTCTGCCCACCACCTTCTAAATGAAGGACTTATGCAGATAGACAGGCTGTCCGTTGACACCAACCAACGGACATGCATGACAAAAGCATGACAAATCGGGGGTCTACCCCCCCTCAGAAAAAAAGAGGCCCGGGGCTCGGCCGCCCTTTCGCCACGGTCCGCTTCGGATCGGCTTCAGTTCCGATTTATGTCGGGAAGGTCAAGGGAGCCACCCGCTACACGGCTTCCTTTTATCTCAATGGCCGGCGGGTTCGGCGAACCTTCTCTTCGCTGGAGAAGGCCAAGCAGGAAGCCCGGCTGATCGCCCAGAAGATTCAGGCAGGCCAGCAGCACGGAAACGATCTCCGGCCCCATGAGCGCGAGAGCTTCCTCCTCGCAACTCGGCTGCTCGGTGATCTCGGAATTCCGCTGGTCACTGCGATCGAGGAATACGTGGAGTGTCGCCGGGAACTGGGGGCGATTCCGATGCTTTCGGCCATCCAGGAATTCAAACGGCGTTCCGGAGGTGTCGAGTTCGACGTGAAGGTCGCCCGAGTCGTGGAGGAGCTTCTCGAGAGCAAGCGGCAGGACGGGGTGAGCGAGCGCTATTATCTCCAGCTCCAGAGCAACCTGAACCGCTTCGCGGCGGCTTTCGATGTTCCGATCCTGGAGATTCGCAGCAATCAGATCGACGACTGGCTCCGTTCCCAAGGAGTCGCTCCCCGGACTCGGAACGCCCTGCTCGCGACGGTTCGCGTGTTGTTCTCCTTCGCCAAGAAACGCTCCTACCTGCCCAAGTCGGAGGTGACCGAGTCGGAGCTGGTGACCAAGGTGAAGACGGGCGACGTGGACACGGAGATCTTTTCGCCGGACGAGTTCCGGCCTTTGATCCAGGCGGCTCCTCCCCGCCTGATTCCGATCCTCGCCATCGGGGCATTCGCGGGGATGCGGATGGCGGAGCTATCCAGGCTTCACTGGAACGCAATCGATTTGGCGCGCGGCTTCATCGAAGTGCGCGCTGGACAGGCCAAGACGGCAAGCCGCCGGATCATCCCGATTTCCGAAAATCTAAGGCAGTGGCTGGAGCCGCTCCCTCGTCAGGGAAACGTCATTCCAGATCCCGACCTCTTCCGACAGGTCACAGCCTTGGCGAAGAAACTGAAGATCGAGTGGCCCCGGAACGTATTGCGGCACTCCTACATCAGCTACCGGATCGCCGAGGTGAAAAGCGCCGAGCAAGTGGCGCTGGAAGCTGGGAACTCTCCGGCAATCATCTTCAAACATTATCGCGAGCTGGCCACTGAGGGCGAAGCACAGGAGTGGTTTTCGATCCTTCCCGTGCCGGGACAATTCGACCGGGATCTTGTGAAGTGGGACCGTCGGCTCCGCAAACTCAAGATTCTTTCGTCGGAGGAGGCAAGCCCAGACGAACGCGACGGTTGACGCCGCGACCTCAGGCATGAAAGAGCAATCTACCGCACCGATTCAAGAAAACTGCCTTCTCACGGAAGCCGAAGTCTGCGCGTACCTTCGCATTCGCCCACGCCAACTCTACACATGGCGGCTTGAGGGGCTGGTTCCGTATTTCAAGATCGGCAAAGCGCTTCGCTTCCGGAAAGCGGACATCGACGCGGCCCTGAATAAACTCAGGATCGTCGGCTGAAAGATTCCCTGTTGCGCAACAAACTCACCCGTTTACCCCACCTTCCGCGCCGCCACCTGCCACCCTCGGTGGACCACCTCCAACTCGCCTCCGTAAACGTCGAGGAAGGCGTCGATGGCCTTGGCCGGAGGCTCGGTGGGCTTGGGTGATCGACAGCCTTCCGTCCAGGTCCAACGGTAGTCGTCCCAGAGACAAATCCCTCCGGGCGCGAGCAATTGCCAGGCGAGCACGCTCTGCTCCAGCACCCGGGCCGCCTCCTTGCCGCCGTCGATGTAGGCGAAGTCAAAGGGAGCCACGCCGGAGCCGAGCATCGCGGCGAGAGCTCGCTGCCCACTGGCCGCGTGAAACTCGTAGCGGTGGCCGTGGCTCGGGTCGAGCGCGAGCCTGACCCGGTTCTCCGCGCTCTTGGCCCCCCAAGGGTCGATGGCCACCAAACGGGAATCCGGATGGTCGAGGATGTGCAAAAGCCACCACTGGGAGGACCGGCCTTCGTAGACGCCGACCTCCAATCCGCGGGCGGGACGGCCGCGCAGGTGGCCCAGCAGGGAGAGCCACTGCTCCTCCTTGCCGGTGACCCAGTCCGTTTCAAATCGCATGTCCGCTATCATCGCCCGTCCTCCTTTCGTTCGCGGAAATGTTCCAGCCCGGCGGCCCGCATCGCTTCGGTGGCCCGCGAGGTCCAGGCGGCGAGTCCGTCCTTCCCAAGCCGAAGATGCCGCCCGACCTCGACACGCTCCATCAGCCTATGCCGTTCGAGATAGCGGCGGTCCTGTCGGCTCCCGTGCCATTCGTGCCAGACCTGTCCCTCGATCCAGCCGGGACGAGCCCCGCCCATCCAGTCGAGTGCCGCCCGAAACCAGTCCGAGACGATTCCGTTGTCGAGGTTCTTCTTGCCGATGCCGAGGATGCCGCCCTTGGGCAGCTCCGTGTTGTCGAGTCCGATGAGACCGGCCGCCAAGACCACGTCTCCCGCCCCGGTGACGCACCAGGGATACAGGCCCGGCCCCGTGGTGAAGAAGTCCCGCCGGAACACCCAGGCGAAACCGGGATGGGCGCTCCAGTCCGCAGGAAGGCCCCGGCGGGCGGCGGCCTCGCGCCGCAGCTCCACCCCTCCTTCCCGATCCGTCCAGACCGCCTCGCGGAAGGGCTGGATCACCGGCACCTGTTCCAGGGCGGCGAGGGAAAGCTCCACCCAATCCCGCCTCTCAAACCGTAGATCGGCGTCCACGGCGGCGAGACAGGACACGCCTGCGGGAACCAAGGTGGCGGCAAGGTTGAGGGCGGCCTCTTTCTGGAAAAGGACGTGGCGACGCGGATCGGCCTCGATCACCCGCCAGCGGGGATTGGCCGTAAGCACCGGCGTCTGGTCCGGCAGGACCATTTCCACTCCGTAGACGGGGATGCCGTCGCGGTCCATCTCCCGGAGAAAGCGCCGCAGGTTCTGGCGGGGCCGTTCGAATCCGGCCCAATTGAAATGGCAGGCGATGACCGCCAGCGGCGCTTCCGGGGGTGCCGCGGGAGAGAGCACCGGATCGCTCCCCGGTGCGGAGCCGATCTTTGGTTTCCAATCTCCTCGATGGAAAGCCCTCGGCGGAGGGATCATCGGTTCGCGGGCAGCCTGTCGTGCGAAGCGACGTTGCGTCGCCGCTTCGCGACGAACCGGGCTCATCCGACGGGGCGGCTTGGAAAGTGGACGTGACAGGTTCATGAGTCGGGAAGCATGTCGCGGGCGATCCCGATTCGGAAAGTGCGCGAGGTGCGGGAGAGAGGCGGCGGAGAACTGGTTTCGAGCTGTTCGAGCCGCGCGGTCAGAGTCGCCTCGGCGCTCTCGCCCAGAGGGGTTCCGCCACTGCGGTCGTATTCGGCGACGGGATGGACGTAGACGTCGTTTGGGAAGCGCCAGAAGTGGTGGACGGGGCTGTCCGGATCGAGGAAGAACCGGACCACGAAAACGGAGGAGCTTTCCCCTTCGTCGAGAATCTCGAAGCCGCTCACATCCTCAAGGCCGGTCTGCTGGTGCCATTCGGTGATGATAGCCCCGGCCAGATCTGAAAGGCTCAGGTGGACCCCGCCCGAATCGATCCAGTGCGAGCTTCCCAAGGTCTGGCCGTTCGAATCCTGAAGCTCGAACTGCGCCTCGGCGGAGTATTCGAGCACATCCCCTTCCGGGAGCGGGTTGATGTTGGTGCTGTAGGGAATCTCCGCCACCATGTTCAGTGGCGTGGCGTCGTCGGTG
>CAYLJC010000183.1:0-5993 GCA_964383345.1 uncultured Akkermansia sp.
CCTGATCGAGGCAGAGTTCCGCGGGCGTCCGTGGGACAAGTATTCCACAGCCGATCTTGTAGTCGATCAATTGCTTGCGGGCTGGTATGGGGGGTTTGCAGTGGAGTGCATGGCGCTCGGTAAACCCGTTATAGCATACTTGCGCCATGATGATTTGCATTTTATCCCATCTGCAATGCGTGATGAAATTCCCGTAGTCGAGGCAAATCCCGAAACTATATATCAGGTTTTGGAGGATTGGATTAGTGCCCCGGACTCGGACTTAATGAAGCGCGGGCAGATGAGCAGGGCGTTCGTCGAGCGTTGGCATGACCCTATAAACATAGCCAAAATGATGGAGACTTATTACCGGAGTGCGCTATTTTCGCTTCCTTCTAACCATCGGTGATTTTTGGTGAATTGTTGTTTGTGTATGTGGGGACCCTGATTTTAGTGATCAAGTTTCGCTGAAGGTATTTCTAGGTTCGAAGGTAAAACCGGCCTTATTGGGACGTTGATCTTGTAAATTTTCATGTGCGGAATCTCCGGCATCATCCACAAGCGCGGCGACGCCGTCGACGCGATCCGCTTGCGTTCGATGAACGCGGCCATCGCGCACCGGGGTCCGGATGGCGAGGGCGAGTATTTCTGGCGGAACCTCGCTTTGGGGCACCGGCGGCTGTCCATTCTCGACCTGTCGGAAGGCGGTCACCAGCCGATGGAGTACCGCGACGGGGACCTCGTCCTGACCTACAACGGGGAGATCTACAACTACCTGGAACTGCGCGCCGAACTCGAGGCGCAGGGGCATTGCTTCGTCTCCCGCTGCGACACCGAGGTGATCCTCGCCGCCTACGCGGAATGGGGTGACGCCTGTGTGGAGCGGTTCAACGGGATGTGGGCTTTCGCCCTGCTCGACCGGCCCCGCCAGCGGGTTTTCTGTTCGCGGGACCGCTTCGGGATCAAGCCCTTCTATTTCACCGAGCGCGGGGATGTGTTCGCCTTCGGTTCGGAAATCCGGCAGTTGCTGCCCTTCCTCCCAGGAGTGGCGGCGGAGCGGGAGGTGCTGATCGATTTCGTGCTGACTTCGATTTCGGACCACACCGAGAAGACCTTTTTTCAACACATCCGGAAACTGCCTGGGGGGCACAATCTGGTCTACGATCTGGCGACTGGCCGGTTCACCCTCGGGAGCTACTACGAGATACGCCGCCGTCGCGAGCTGGCGGGCGTGGGAGCGGAGGAGGCGGCGGAGATCTACCGGGAGGTGCTGGAGAGCGCGGTCCGGATCCGTCTCCGCGCGGATGTCGCGGTGGGGACCTGTCTGAGCGGTGGTCTGGACAGTTCCTCGGTGGCCGCGCTGGCGTCGTCGCAGTACCGCGCCGACTCGGGACAGGCCTTCCGCGCGATCACCGCGGTGAGCGAGCAGGAATCCAACGACGAATCGGGCTACGCCCGGCTCGTCGTGGAAGCCGGCGGCATGGAGTGGCTGCGGGTGAAGCCCTCCTATGAGGATTTTCTCTCGTCCCTCGATGCGGTGGTCCGGGCGCAGGAAGAACCCTTCGGGGGGCCTTCGCTGACGATGCAGTATTTTGTGATGCAGGCGGCGCGGGCCCACGGCATCCCGGTCCTGCTGGACGGGCAGGGCGGGGACGAGACTCTCCTGGGCTACGAGAAATATTACGCCAGTTACCTGGCCACGACCTGGCGCGAGCAGGGCGTCGCCGCGGGGCTCAGGGCCTGGTTTCAGGCGGGCCGGAACAACGCCAAGATGTCGGGGCTGAACACGGCGAAGTACGTGGTGGCGGGGCTGATGTCGCCGTTGCGCTACCGGTTCTATCGACGTCGTCATCGCTATCTGGCCGAGGTTCCGCCGCCGCCCTCCCATCTGCGGGAGTTCGCCGCCGCCAGTTGGGACAGTTTCGCCCTCCAGGTGCTGGAAATGACGAGCACCAATCTGCCGGTGCTGCTGCGTTACGAGGACAAGAACTCCATGGCGCATTCGATCGAGGCGCGGCTTCCTTTTCTCGACTATCGGGCCGTGGAAACCGCGCTGTCGCTGCCGGGGGCTTGCAAGATTCGGGACGGGTGGTCGAAGTGGGTCCTGCGCCGGGGCATGGAGGGTTGTCTGCCGGATTCCATTCTCTGGCGGAAAAACAAATTCGGCTTCGAGGCGCCGGAAAAAATCTGGCTGGCCAATCACGCCGCTACCATGCGCGAGCGGATTCTCGCTTCTCCGCTCCTTTCCGAAATCGCCGAGGGGAAACGCCTCGCGGCGGATTTTGATTCCCTGGACCTGCGAAGCCGGTGGCGGCTCTACAGCATCGCCTTGTGGGAGGAGAGTTTCGGGGTTGCCTCGTGAAGACGGTTTGCCACATTTCCTCGGTGCATCAGGCGCACGATGTGCGCATTGCCCTCAAAGAGTGCCGCTCTCTCTCGGCGGATCATGGGGAGGTGCATCTCGTCGCCCCCGGCGAGCTGCCGGCGGGGATCTCCGGCATCCGGCATCATCCGCTCGAGGCCGGTCGGGGGGGACGGCTGCGACGGGTTTTTTTCCGGGGGTGCCGCGCCTACCGGATCGCGGCGAAACTGAGGGCCGATGTCTATCATTTCCACGATCCGGAGCTGATTCCTTTTGGTCTCCTCCTGCGGGCGTCCGGTCGCCGGGTCCTCTACGACGTCCACGAGGACGTGCCCCGGGATGTGCTTTCCAAGGACTGGATCGCTCCCTTCCTGCGCCGCCCGGTCGCGGCAGGGATGGAAGGGGTGGAATGGTTCGCCGCAAAAATGTTCACCGGAATCGTGGCGGCGACCCCGACGATCGCCCTCCGCTTTCCGCCGGAAAAAACCGTGGTGGTGCAGAATTTTCCGATTCTCCGCGAGTTCCCCCGGGAGGATCCCGTTCCCTACGCGCGGCGCGAGCCTTTGTTTGCCTACGTCGGCGGCCTCACGGAAGCGCGGGGCGCGGTGGAGATGGTCGCGGCGGTCGATGGGATGGGCGGGGAGGGGGTGCGCCTGCAACTGGCGGGTGCGGTGGCGTCGCCAGGTCTCGGGGAGAGGCTCGCGGCGATGCCGGGCTGGGGAAAAGTGGATTTTCACGGCTGGCTCGACCGGACCGAAATCGCCGCCTTGCTGGGGCGGGTCCGGGCGGGGCTGGTCGTGCTTCATCCGATCCGGAATTACGCCGAGTCCTGGCCCATCAAGCTTTTTGAATATATGGCGGCGGGACTCCCGGTGATCGCCTCGGATTTCCCCCTGTGGCGGGAAATCGTGGAGGAGGCGGGTTGCGGGTTGCTGGTGGATGCCCTCGATCCCGCCGCCATCGCCAAGGCCATGCAATGGATCCTCGATCACCCCGAAGAGGCCCGCGCCATGGGAGAGCGCGGTCGCCGTGCGGTCGAGGAAAAATACAACTGGGAGACCGAGGCGGAAAAATTGCGGCGTTTTTACCGAACGCTGCCGTAGAGGAAGATCTTTCCCCGCGCCGAACGAGGGAACTCTGGCGAGTTCCGCTGCGGGACGTAGAGGAAGATGCCAATTTTCCCCACGCGTGATCTTCCCCGCGCCGTTCGGCGCGACGAAAGCGCGGCCCGGTCATGAAGCAGGTCTGGATCCTAAATCATTATGCCCAGGAGCCGGGGCGAGCGGGGGGGACGCGTCATTTTCATTTTGCGCAAGGACTCCCGGAATTCGGTTGGAGGGCGACGCTCCTCGCGGCAAGTGTGGAGCTGAACACGGGGCGGCAGCGGCTCGAGACCGGGGAGAAATGGCGTATCGACGAGATCGACGGGGTTCCTTTTCTCTGGGTGCGTACGCCGCTTTACCGGGGCAATGGTGCGGGGCGCTTCGGCAACATGCTGGCCTACAGCGGCCGTGTGCTGCTGCGCTCGACGACCCGTCGCCTGCCCCGTCCCGACCTCGTCATCGGTTCGAGCGTGCATCCCTTCGCGGCGGCGGCGGGCTTGATCCTGGCGCGGCGGCACCGGGTGCCCTTCGTTTTTGAAGTCCGCGACCTCTGGCCGCAAACGCTGGTGGACATGGGACAGCTGGCGGAAAAGGCGCTCCTCGTCCGTTTTTTGCGGAAGCTGGAGCTTTTTTTGTATCGCCGCGCCGCGAAGATCGTGGTTCTCCTCCCGAAGGCCGCCGAGTACATCGTGCCCCTGGGGATAGAGCGCTCCAAAATCCAGTGGATTCCGAACGGAGTGGATCTGGGCCTGTTCCCGGTCTCGCCCCCGCCGGAGCGCCTGCCCGGAGAAGTCTTCACCCTGATGTATTTCGGGGCGCACGGGCATGCGAACGGCCTCGACACGGTGATAGAGGCGATGAAGCTTGTCCGCGAGCGGGCGGGAGGAGAGCGGATCCGCCTGCGTCTCATCGGGGAGGGGGGGATGAAATCCGAGCTGGAGAATCTGGCGCGACGGCACGGGCTGGAAAATGTTTCCTTCGAAGGGGCGGTTCCGAAGAATCAGATCGCCCCGCTGGCGGCACAGGCGGATGCTTTTGTCATCGCGGTGAGGGATCTGCCGGGGCTGTATCGTTTTGGAATCAGCATGAACAAGCTGTTTGATTATCTGGCGGCGGGTCGTCCTGTCCTCATGGCCTCCAACGCGGCAAACAATCCGGTCGCCGAGGCGGCGGCGGGATGGACGGTGGCGGCGGAGCGTCCCCTCGCCCTCGCCGAGGCCATCCTGAAACTCGCGGCAACACCTCTGGAAGAGCGGCGGGAGATGGGCCGGGCGGGCCGCGAATTTGTCGCCCAAAATCATGATTTCCGGAAACTCTCCGCGACTCTCGCCCAAGTGCTCGACGAGGCCTGTGCGGCGGGCGGAGGTTCCGCCCACGCAAGCCCAGCCTCCTGATAGGCTTCGTCGGGGCTTACAAAGCCCCGCTCCTTGAGGCTGGCGCCCGTATCCACCTTCGACTCCAAGGAGGGGCGCTTTGTAAGCGCCCGGCAACCCCTGCCCTCAAGCCCCGTCAAATAGCCTGTCCCTCCGCAGCTGTTCCTTCCCACACGACGCGTTGAGGACAACGCGCCTTGCCTTTGCGCGCGTGATACCCGTCTGGTTTTCCCGCCGGCCCGCTTGCTCGAACGCCAAGCGAGAACGCTGTCGGGTCATCTTTTCGAAATTTGGGAACGGATCCAAAGTGGATCTTTTCGCAAATCCAGAACCGCTACCACCCGGACCACTTCATCGGTATTCTCATAATAGATCCCGTATGGAAATCTGTCGGCCAGCATTCGGTGATATCCAAAGTGAAGGGGATGGGTGCCGTGAAACAAGCGCAGTCGTTCAATGTCGGAAAGCAACGAATCAGCGAAATAGTCGCCAACTCCTATAGCTTGAGCATCGTAGAAGTCACGTCCGGTTTCCAAATCCTGCGCCGCTTCGGAAAGAACGACGACTATTTTCATCGGGATGGATGCAGACGCTTGCGCAGTTGTTCCATTGTCAGAAATTCAGCTTCCCCAGCCTCGATTTTGGCGCGGCGTGCAGCAAGAACTTCTTCATGCCAAGCCGGGGATTCCGGAGATTCGCTGGAACGGGAAAGCGAACTCCATAGGAGCTCCATCGTTTGCAGGCGTTCCTCCACGCTCATACGCGCAATATCCGAAGTTGCGATCATGTCGGTAACCGTAGCTGATTTTGACGGGGGGCGCAAGAGCATGGGCTCCTTGAGGCTGGCGCCCGTAGCCACCTTTGGCTCCAAACCACCTTCGACCCCAAGGAGGGGCGCTTTGTAAGCGCCCGGCAAGCCCCGCCCCCAACCTCCGCAAACAAGACTGACCCTCCGCTGATGCTCCGACGGGGCGAAATGTGTCAGCCCAGGGCAAGGCCCTGGGCTGGCATGGAACGGGGCTTTGCCCCTGACCCGCGTGGCACGGAATTATTGTCCCCAATCGCCTGTCCCTCGACCGTGTCTGTCCCTCGACCGTGTCTCGGAACAGGGACAGGCTATTTGAGGTATTGGTCGGGTAGGGCGGGTTGTCCCCAACCCGCCGCCGTTTGGCCAAT
>CAYLJC010000184.1:0-5991 GCA_964383345.1 uncultured Akkermansia sp.
ATGTCGTGGGTGATGAAAAGGATGGAGGTGTCCGCCGCCTTTCTCTCCAGAATGAGGTCGAAAATCTGCGACTGGAGCGTCACGTCGAGTGCCGTGGTCGGCTCGTCCGCGATGATGAGTTTGGGATGGAGGATCAGGGCCATCGCAATCATGACCCGCTGGCGCATTCCGCCGGAAAATTGGAACGGATAGGACCGCGCCCTCACTTCCGGATCGGGAATCCCCACCCTGCCGAGCCACTCGATCGCCCGCGCCATCGCCGCCTCCTTGCTCGTGTCCGGCTCGTGGATGCGAACCACTTCGGCCAGTTGCCGTCCCACCGTGTGCAGGGGGGACAGCGCGGTCATCGGCTCCTGGAAAATCACACTGATCTCCCGGCCGCGGATTTTCCGCAGCTTCTCGATCGGGAGGGTGAGGAGGTCCTCCCCCTGAAAAATCACCTGTCCCTGTTCGACCCGCCCCGGCGGATTCGGAACGAGGCGGATCGCGGACATCGCGCTGACCGTCTTGCCGCTCCCGGATTCCCCCACCAGACCGACGATTTCACCGGGCAGGATGTCAAAGGAGACGTCCTCCACCGCACGGATGGACTTGCCCTCGACCGCGAAGGAGACCGTCAGATTTTGCACGCTGAGGAGGGGTTCCGTCATGGTGATTATTCCAGCTTCGAATCGGTTCTCGGGTCAAAGGCCGCGCGGACTCCTTCGCCGATGAAAATCCCGAGCAGACTCACGAGGAAGAGCGCCAGGGACGGATAAAGGGTCAGCCACCACGCGTAGGCCTGCGATTGCCCCTGATCGAGGAGATTGCCCCAACTCGGCGTGCCCGGCGGCAGCCCGAAGCCGAGGTAATCCAAAGCCGTGAGCATGAAGATCGCCCCGACGAGGGCGAAGGGGAAGAAGGTGATGATGGGCACGAGGGCGTTGGGGAAAATGTGACTGAACATGATTTTCCAACGCCCGATTCCCATCACCTTGGCCGCCTCGACAAAGGGCAGTTTGCGGAGCCGCAGGAATTCGGCGCGAATGTAATAGGAGATCCCGATCCAGTTGAAAATCCCGTAGACAAATCCGAGGAGGAGGAAGCTGCGCCCGTAAATCGAGCTGAGGAGGATCATGATGAGGAGGAAGGGCATGGATTCCCAGATCTCCGTGAGGCGCTGCCCGAACATATCGATCCGGCCTCCGAAATACCCCTGGACCGCTCCGAGGAAAATGCCGATGGCGTAGGTGAACAGAACCAAAAGAATCCCGAACAACAGCGCGGTGCGGGTCGCATAGAGAATGCGCACCCCGACGTCGCGGCCACTGTTGTCCAATCCGAGGACGTGCCCTTTCACCGGACGGAAGGGAAACTCCACCGTCTCGCGCTGGAACTGCACGGAGAGTCTGCCCTCGGTGGTGGAGAGGGAAAAAGGCTCCTGGGGGACATGGAGCGCCTTCTCCGCGACGGCCAGCACCGCGTTCCTCGTCTCTTCGCTGAGTGAATCCCAGACCACCGGGGGATCTCCCAGAAACTCCATTTCCGGGGAGAGGATCGCTTTTTCCGCCGCGTCGCCGTCGGCCCGCCGTTCCATCGCGACCCGGACCAGCCGGGGCGCCGTCCGGCCCGGAGTGAAATCGGAAAGGGAAAAGTCTATGCCGTCCTCGTTCACCACGGCGAGGGCCGGCGCCGCCTCGTTCGCGAAACGCCGCGCGATTCCCTCGCGGATGGATTCGGGCACCTTCACGCCACCGCTCCCGAGCGCTTTTCCGCGCAGCGCGAGATCGCTCCCCTCTCCGTAGTACCCCGCCGCTCCGCGGCTCCGCCGTATCGTCAGGGTGGCGTCGAGATCGACCGCGGCGAGCTGATCCTCGGCAGAAAAAGTCAACGTCAGGGTGGGATCAATTTCGATCTGATCGGCTGAGAGCGACTCCTCCGGTCCGTAGGGGACAAGCGGCCAGAGCATCCAGTTTTCCCGGTTCTCCTCGAAGAGCGGGGTTTTTTCCAACTCCTTGTAACGGGGGCGGGCGTTGATCTCCGATCCGGTGAATTCGGACTCGGGATAAAAACGAAAGACGGGAAAATACAATTTGCCGTTCGCCTTCACCAGGAGAGGCCGGTCGTTCGCGATGATATTCGCGAGGAGACTGAGCACGAAGATCCCGATCAGGAGAAAGAGCGACCACTTGGCGCGCCGGATCTTCCCGAAGCGGGCGAGACGCCGCCGGGTGTTCGGATCGAGCAGATGGAAAGCGAATCGGGCCATGGTTCAGGACTCTCCGCCAAAGCTGATGCGGGGATCGACGAGGACATAACAGAAGTCCGAAAAAATCCGCCCGACCAATCCGAGAATCGCGGTCAGGGCGAGGGTTCCCATAAACACCATATAGTCGCGTCCGATGATCGCGTCGAGCGTGAGCAGCCCGATCCCATTGATCGCAAAGACCCGCTCGATGAGAACCGAACCGGCGAACATGATCGAGAGGATCCCCCCGATCCCGGTCACTATGGGAATGACGGCGTTGCGCAGGGCGTGGCCCCAGACCGCCCGCCGCATCGTTCCGCCCTTGGCCAGAACCGTCCTGACATAATCCTGGGCGACCTGGTCGAGGAGGGAGTTTTTCATCAGGATCGTGAGCACCGCGAAATTTCCGATCACGTAGCAGAGCACCGGAAGAAACATGTGATGGGTCTGGTCTTTGATTTTCTCCCAGGTGGACAGTTCGTGCCAGTTTTCCGAGCGGAACCCGCCGATGGGAAACCAGTCGAAAAACGCGTCCGAGGTGCCGCTGAACAAGGTCTTCAGGATCATCCCGAAGGCGAAGGCCGGAATCGCATAAAGGACCAGGACCACGAGGGAGGAGAGCAGGTCGAAGGAACTCCCGTTGCGCAGCGCCTTGACGATTCCCAGCGGAATACAGACGAGATAGGTGAGCACGAAACCGGTCACTCCGAAGGTCAGCGAAACCGGGAACCGCTCCGTGATGAGCTGCCATACCTTCTTGTTGTTGTATTTGTATGAGTAGGCGTTCATCCCCATGGCGTCACGGAAAAGCCAATGGGTGTAGCGAACCAGAAAAGGTTTGTCGAAACCGAACTCCCGTTCGATCGCCTTGCGCTGGTCTTCGGTGATGCTCACATTGCTGCCGGCCCCGCCGCCCGATTCACCCGATCCCATGCCCCGCATCTGCGCGATGCGTTGCTCGACCGGGCCGCCGGGAACAAACTGGGTCAGGGCGAAAACCAGAAAGGTGATCCCGAGGAAGGTCGGAATCACGAGGAGGAGGCGGCGGATGAAATAACTGAGTCGCTCCATGGCACGGTCGGCGGGGCGGTCGGTTCGGGCGTGGCTCAGCGCAGGACTTCCGTGCGGACGGGACCGACGGCGACGGCGGGGGCGAAGACCTTGTCGAAATAAACGTCGCGGGGCGGAGGAGGCATCGCCGAACCGGAGTCCATCGCCGCCTTAAGATCCTCCGCCTGGAAGGCGTCGTTCCACCAGTAATCGACCGTGGCCCATTCATCCGAGTATTTGCCGAGGACATGATCGGGCATGCCGTAGCGATTCCAATAGAGGAGACGCACGTAATCGATATGCCAGAGGAGGACGTAGGGGGTTTCCTCGAAAATGATCTGGTCGATCTTGCGGATGATCTCGTGCCGGTCGGCCACGTCGAACATCTCGCGGGTCTGCTCGATCAGCGCGTCCACTTCCGCATTGGCAAAACCGGTGATGTTGTTGCCCGCCTTGAGATCCGCCGAAGCCGATTCCCACATGCCCTCGGGATCTTTGATCGGACTCGCTCCCCACGCCGCCCAGGTGATGTCGTAATTGTATTCGTCCATGTCACGGGCCCACGCGGCCCAGTCTTTCTGGTCGATTTTCAGTTCGATGCCGACATCCTTGAGCGCCTCTTCGTAAATGAGGAGAAACTTGGTGGTGCTGGGATCCCGGGTGAGGAAATTGATGACAAAGGCCTTGCCATCCTTCTCCAGCTTGCCGGTCGCGGGATTGACCGACCATCCCGCCTCGTGCAGGAGGGCGCGGGCTTTCTCCACGTCGAAAGTCGTTTCGACGTTGGGATTGGGATGCTCCTCATCCCAGAGATCCGGCCAATAGGAACTCGTCAGGATATACTGGTCGAACATGATCGTCCGGTTCATCCGCTTGCGATCAAGGAGATGGGCGAGGGCCTTGCGGACCCGTTTGTCATTGTAGGGTTCCCGGCGCATGTTCATCGCAAATCCCTGGAACCCGATCGCGTTGTAATTGTGGATCGACTGCTTCGCGATCCAGTGCCGGTCGAACCGATCCCCCGAGGTCTCCTTGATCCACTGGCTCGAGGTGTAGACCGCGAAAGAGTCGAACTCGCCTTTTTTAAACGATTCGAAGGCCACGTCCATCTGCGGGTAAAAGCGGTATTCGATGGTGTCGAAATTCAGCAGCCCCGTCATCTCGGGCGCGTCCGCCCGCCAGTAGTCCTCCCGCCGCTCCAGGCGGGCGTAATGCGGCTCGACCACCACCCCGAGCCGGTAGGGACCGGAGACCACGGGAAACTCGTAGTTCACCTTGTTGAAATCCTGGTCTTTCCACCAGTGTTTCGGGAGGATGCGGAAGGCGGTGCAGGCCTGGAGATTTTTCCAATGCACCTCCTCGGCGTGGATGACCACGGTGCGCTCGTCGAGCGCCTCGATCCGGACCAGTCGTTTCAGGACCGACTGGATCGCTCCGGTGAGGTGGTTGGGATTCTTGACCGCCTCGAAACTCCACACGACATCCTCCGCAGTGATCGGCTTCCCGTCGCTCCACTTCGCCTTCGGATCGAGATGAAAGGTGAACGATTTTTTGTCCTCCGAGATTTCCCAGCGATGGGCCAGGCCGGGCCGGTCTTCGAGGGTGATGGGATCGGTGTCGAGCAGCGTTTCGAACATCAGCCGGAAAATTTCGCGGGAAAAAACGTTGTTGTCGATCTGGTAGTTGAAGCTCTTCGGATACTGCGAACCGAAAGTCGTGAATTTTCCGCCGGGCTCCGCAAAATCGGACGCGAGGGGCGAGGGAGCCGCCTCCCAACCCGTCTCGGGAAATTGCTGGGCGTGAACAAATCCCCCGAGGAAAAAGAAGAAGGGGACGGCGGCGAGAAATCTCATATTGACCATGATCACGAAAATTGGAAAGAAAGACCGGAGTGAAAAAACGCTCCCGAAGGTCGTTGAAGTCGAAATGAAATCAACGACGGATACAGGGTTCTCTCTTCCCTCACTTCCGCCGCGCCACCTCTTTGGCGATGGACTGGATCGTCCGGGGCATCGTTTTGCGCATCCCCGCCTTCACCACCACCTGCGGAGCCAGCCCTCCCGGATCGATGTGGAGCGAATACACCACGATGCAGACGCCCTCCTCCGACGCGTCGAATATCCACCAACTCCCGAGAACGTTTCTCAGCTCCCCGCCCGCGTAGGTGAAATCCGCCCGGCTCATCGGACGCAACTCGTGCCAGAGGCGGTAGAGGTAGGATCCGCGCGGTCCGCCCACCCGGGTGCGCTGCTCGACGAGAAGGCGATCGCCCCGCCGCTCGAGCACCCTCGATTCGAGCACTCCGTCGAGAAAATCCGCCGCGTTTTCTTTGTCGTTGATGACCTCCCAGATCGTCTCCCGCGGGCCCTCCACCACCGCCGCCACCGTGACAAAACGGGAATCGGGCTCGCCGCCCTCGTCGGGTCGTTTTTCGAGAACAATACACCCGCCCGCCTCGACCTTGCTCCGGACTTCGGCGTTCCATCCCGAATTCTCCTCCGCGGTTCCGGCGACCACGGCCAGCAGCACCGCGAGACCGATTTTGCAGTGGCGAATCATGGCGTTGTGGGCGATCTCATCCCGCCACAGTGCCGCAAAACGCCGCCCCGCGCCGGAATTTTTTCCGCCTTCTTCACGGATGAACAAAACCCTCCTCGTCGCATCGCTTCGCACCGTTCTGAATAATTACAGCGCTGCGAGTAGTGAGAAATCGC
>CAYLJC010000185.1:0-5967 GCA_964383345.1 uncultured Akkermansia sp.
GAGTTCTTCCGTCCGGCGGGTGCTCTCCCCCAGTTCCCGGGAAATTTCCGCGAGCCGGGTCTCGCTCTGGGCGGCGGCTTTCTCCAGTCCGGCGATGGTGGAACGGGAAACGGCCTCTTCCTCGCGGGCGGTCTTCAACTCGGTGTTGAGACGATCGAGCTGGATGTCGAGTTCTTCGGTCCGGCGGGTGCTTTCCTCCAGTTCCCGGCAAATTTCCGCGAGCCGGGTCTCGCGCTGGGCGGCGGCTTCCTCCAGACGGGTAATCCGCCGGGTCGCCTCCTCGAGTTCGCGCAGGGTCTCGTCCTTCGCCTGGGAAACCTGGTGGAGTTCCTCCTGCAAGCGGTCCAGGGCGACGCTCGACTGATTGAGTTGTTCGGTTAGGTCGGCGATTTTGGCATTGGCGGCTTCAACCGCTTCCTCGGCGGAGTCGGCGCGTTTGCCGGAGGCGATGAATTCGTCGCGCCGACGTTCCATTTCCTCTTCGAGCTGACGGGTCCTCGACTCGTGGTAGCGGGAGTGTTTGGCACTCTCGTCGGCTTCCATGCGGACCGCGTTGAGTTCGTCGTAGCGCTGGCCGAGGGTGTGTTCGAGATCGGCGATGCGGATGCCTTGCTCCTCGGCGAAGGCGGACTTCGCGGCGAGCCCGATGGTCAGGGTGCGGGATTCGTCGTTGAGGGCTTCGAGTTCACCTTCGGTCTCGGCGAGGGAGTTTTTGAGCTGGCGCACGAGATCGCGCTGGGCACGAAGTTCGGCGGAGAGATCGTTGACCTCCGCACCGCGGTCTTCGATGATGGCCTCGAGTTCCTCCATCTCGGCGCGGGCCTTCTGGTGGTCGGCCACGCTGCTGTTGTAGGCGATCCGGACGTCGCTCATCTCGTGACGAGCGTCGTTGAGTTCGCCCTGGAGCGACTCGCTCTCGAGGGTGCGTTCGCGAAGGGTTTGTTGCAGTTCCTCCCTCTCCGCAGTGAGTTCGCGGAGCTGGTCGCCGGTTTGCGCGGCGGTGTGGAGGGCGGCGACGAGTTCCTCGCGGGTGACTTCGAGCTGGCGGGTCAGTTCCTCGTTGCGGGCTTGCACGGCTTCCAGTCCGGCGAGCTGGAATTCCAGGGTCTCGATCTCGCCAAGGCGCAGGTTGAGGGCGCGGCGAACGTCGTACATCTCGTGACAGGCGTCGTTGAGTTCGGCCTGGAGGGCAACCTTGCGACGCTGCACGATCTCCAGTTCGGCGATTTTTTCCTCCGCTTCGCCGAGCGCAGCGGATCGACTGAGAAGATCCGATTCGAGGGCGACGATTTGGGCATCGGCCGCCACGAGCGCGTCGGATTTGGCGAGAAGGTCCGCTTCCAATGCGGTGATTTGTTGCCCGGCTTCGCTGAGGTTTTCTTCGGTTTGCCGGAGGGCGGCGGATTTGTCGAGCAAGGTCGCTTCGAGGGTCGCGATCTCTTTTCGCCCCTGATCCACTTCGCCCGTGAGGGCTTCGATATGTTCCTGAAGCGCGTTGTTCTCGGCGAAATGGGCGATGACGAGGTGTTCTTCCCGGGTCGCCCATTCGGCTTTCAATGCTTCGGCCTCCGCGACCCGCGCCGCTTCTCTGGCGGCGAAATCCGCGAGGAGTTCTTCTTTTTCCAAAGCGAGGAAGGCCTCGCGTTCGGCGAAAGCCGTTTCCATCCCGGTGATCGCGTCGGCTCCGCTCTCTTTAGCCGCAAGGTAGCGCCCGTGCCATCCGCGCATCTCGCGTCCGCGCTGGGAAAGCAGGGCGCTCCCCTGCGCGATCTCGGCGGTCTGGCCCCGTGTGAGGGCTTCGGCCTCTGCCAAGGCGCTCTCGAGGCGGGTGATTTCCTCCCGGGCGAGAGCCAGTTCGGCGGCGGATTTGTCGGCGGGATTTTCAATCAACTTCGCTTCGAGCGCCTCGACGAGGGCGAGTTGTTTTTGATACTCGGCGCGAACGTCGTGGAGTTGGTCGTGGGTGTCGATGAGATCCTGTTCGAGATCGCGGATACGGGCCTGGAACTCGGCGCCGTTCTCGTCCGCCCCGGTGACGGCACCGGCGGCCATCGCGGCGGCGACGGGACCGACCACAGGCGCCTTGGCGGATTCCTCGCGCCACTGACGGTGCTCCTCTTTCTCACGCTCCAGAGCCGCCTCCAGTTCCTTGATTTTGTCCTTCAAGCGCTGGTCGGCGACGGTCTCGGGCGGGAGTTCCTTGCCCGATGAAATCAACTGCCGCGAGAGTGCCTCAATGCGCTGTTCCTTGTCGGCGAGGGTGGATTCCCAGGCATCGCGGTCCGCCTGCCAGCGCACCCGGAGCCGTTTGAAAAGGTCTCGCTGGGAGGCACCGAGGGCGCTCCACTGGCTCGTGAGGTTCATCGTTTCCTCCACCGCGCAGTTGAGCCGCTGGGTGTAGCGTCCCCATGTCACCTTGGCGAGGAGCAGCCCGATCCCGGCGAAGGCGATCGCGGAAAGACCCAGGGGAAGCCAGTTTTTGAGGAGGAAAAAAGAGAGGTCGTGCATCGTGGTCTGTGTTTGAGAGATCGCGGGAGGGAGGCGGTTATTCGGAGGCGGCGGACAGCTCGGATTTGATTTTCGAAATTTCGTCGCTGGTTTTTTCGTAATCGGCGAAGGCCGTGCGGTTCCCCTCCTCAATCTTCTCGGTCAGCTTACGTGTATTCTTCCAAATAATCCAGCCGATGAAGCAGCCGATGAAAAGACAAACGGCCCCACCGAGGAGCAGGGTGATCCCCCAGTCGAGGAGATACTTTTCAGCGGCGGGCGTGAGGAAGGGAGTCATGGAAAACGGAGAAACAGGGAAATGGGGAGCGGGAGATCAGGGTTCCGGGGCGGACACCGCGGCGGGTGCCAGGGTGACATCGACGCGGCGGGCTTTCCAGTGCTGGCTGCGGGGAAGATCGGAGACATTCTCAATCCGGGCGGTGGTTTCGATGGCGGCCAGTTCGGGAACGAGGCGTTTTATCTCCGCAACGACGGACCCGGCCCGCCGCAGACTGAGTTCCCGATTTTTTTCCTCGTTGCCGCGGTGGTCCGAGACACCGGTGACAACGAGATTGAATTCGGCGTTCACCTTTTTGAGCACTTCTACCAGCGCCGCCACTTTGGCGGTCTCTTCCTCCCGCAACACCTCGCTGCCTATCTCAAAATACAACGGGAACTCCTCAAGCGCGGCATCGATCGTCGCCCGCAGTTCGGAGGTGAGCGGCGGTTTCGGAACGGGGGCGTCGACGTGGAGCAAATCATTCTGAATCGTGAAATGCGTCGGCACGGTGTTCACCGCGACGTTCTGGAGGATCTGTTTGTCGGGAAGGGCTAGGGTGCGTCCCTCCATCTCGAGTCGGTCGCCCTCGAAGCGAAAGGTGGCGGACTGCAACCGAGGGAGCGCTTCGGCGAAAAAATCGGGCAAACGGGCGGTCCATGGGTGCGCGGATTGCGCAGCGAGTTCACCGACTTCGTTTTTGACACTGAGATCGGGGAGCACATTCGCCAAGGTTTCCTCGATCCGACCGGGGAGCGTCGCGTCGGAAAGCGCTCCGCTGAGCACAAGAAGCCCGCCCTCGTAGACGGCCAAGAGGGTTTGTCTCCCGACCGAACCCTCTTCGGGAGGAGCGACGGAGATCTCATTGACAATTTCCACGGCGGGTTCGAACTCGCCCAGGGTCGCCAGGGCCGTCTTCATCGCGCCAAAACTCTTCTGATCCGGGGAAATCCCGTGCAGTCGGATTTGCGATTCCGAAAATTCGGCCGTCATCTCGCCGGAGAGTCCTCGCAGCAGAACGGGAAGAACCTCGGGCAGGGCAACCTGCCAGGGGGCGGGAGCCCGGTCGTCGGAGACGGTGATCCGATCCGATATCTCCGGCGCGGGCCGCACCGAGCGGAGCACCGCGAGCACCGCCGCCTTGTCCGTGTCGGCGGGCAGGACGCCGTTCAGGGTGATGCCGAAGCGGTTCCGGGTGAGTTTGAACTCGGCGCTGCGCAGGAACAGCTCGGGCGCTTCGACCACGATGTGATCGACCGCTCTCTCCGCGCCGATCCGCTCGGCGAGGTCGAGCAAACTCGCGCGGATGCCCTCGTTGGGCACGGTCCCGTCCATCGTCAGGATGCCATCCTGCAAGGTAAGCCTGACCGCGTCGGAATGGGTCAGCAGCCCCGCCGAGAGAGAGGCAAATTCAGCCATTTTGGGGAAGGGCAACTGACGGGGATCAAAGGTGATTCGATTCTCAATTCCCCCGATTTCGGGCAAGGCGTGGAGGCGCGAGGCCAGCATGGCGCGCCCTCCTTCGTCCGACGAGGCGAGCACTCCCTCGAGGGTCGCGGTGTCGCTGCCGGATCGCCTAGTCACCACCAGCCGGGGCGGCAGGGACGGACGGATCGCGATGGAGGTGGCGGCGGGGTCGGGCCAATAGGCCGCAGGAAGTTTCTCGCGCAGCAGGGCGACCACTTTGCCGGGGGCCTCGAGACTATCCACGTAACCGCCCAGAGCGGCGTCAAGATGGTCGAATTTCACCTCGACCCCCTTGTAGCCGGCCTCCGCCAACACGGCGAGGGCGCGGCGTTCCAGTTCGACCTCGAGATTCCCCCGCAGAATGAATTTCGCGAGCAAGGTCGAGCCGAGAACCGCCAGGAGAAATAGGATGATGATGGCGAGAAACCTCATTCCGTCAGATAATATCAATCTCCGATCCTATTCAATTTCTCCAAAGTTCTCAACCCGCAAGTCCCACCCCTAAGGGTAAAAGCAAAAGAGTGAAGCGCCCTCTCTTTCGTCGCAAGCTTTTTTGAAAAGGATTGTCCGGAAAAGGCGATCTTCGGGCCGGTCGTGCCTCCTCCTCACCGCGCCGACACCGGAAAAAACACAAAAACCCGCCTCCCTTTGCGGAAGCGGGTTTTTGCCAAACGAGTTTGTCAGGAGGAGGATCAGTCCGCCTTGTTGAGCTCGGCGGCGGCTTCGATACCGCGCTCGGCCATGGCGGCCTTGCGGCTCAGTTTGACCCGACCGCGCTCGTCGACGCCGATGCACTTGGCGTGGACCATGTCGCCGACCTTGACCACATCGGTAACCTCGTTGACCCGGAAGTCGGCGAGTTCGGAGATGTGGATCATGCCATCCTTGCCCGGGAGGACTTCGACGAAGGCGCCGAAGTTGGTCGTGCTGACGACCTTGCCGTGGTAGGTCACGCCCACTTCGATCTCGGCGGTGGTGCGGCGCACCAATTCGATAGCGCGATCGAGAGCTTCCTGATGCGCGGCGTAGATGCTCACGCTGCCGTCATCCGAGATATTGATGTCGGCGCCGGTCTCGGCCTGGATGCCCTTGATGTTTTTCCCGCCGGGGCCGATGAGTTCGCCGATCTTCTGGGGATCGATCTTGATCGTCTCGATGCGGGGAGCGTGTTCACTGAGGGTTTTGGGGGTGGAGATGACCTGGTTCATCACGTCGAGCACCTGGGCGCGGCCCTTGGTGGCCTTGTCGACCCCTTCGAGGAGGATATCGAGGGAGAGACCGGAGAGCTTGAGGTCGAGCTGGAACCCGGTCACACCCTGGCTGGTGCCGCACAATTTGAAGTCCATGTCGCCCATGAAGTCTTCGTTCCCGATGATGTCTATCATGGTCACATAGCGCTTCAGGTCGTCTCCTTCGAACTCCGTCACGAGACCGCAGGAAATTCCCGCGACCGGACGGATCAGCGGAACGCCGGCATCGAGCAGGGACATCACCCCCGAGCAGACCGAGGCCATCGAGGTGGAACCGTTCGATTCCATCACCTCGCTGGTGACGCGGATGGCATAGGGGAAATCGGCTTCGTCGGGAATGACCGGCTCGATCGATTTCTCGGCGAGAGCGCCGTGTCCGATCTCGCGGCGATTCATGCCGCCCATGCGACCGGTTTCCCCGACGCTGAGGGGCGGGAAATTGTAGTGAAGAAGGAAGCGTTTCGAGTCATCGCCGCCGGCGTAGTT
>CAYLJC010000186.1:0-5963 GCA_964383345.1 uncultured Akkermansia sp.
CCCCACAGGCGCGAAACTCTCGCCGCTCTCAAAGATTCGACCGGATGACCTGGGTATCCTCCCCGGCGACGGTCACCGCAGCATCGGCGAAGGCGTCGAAAACCAGATTCCGCAACGGATAAAAATGGAGGGTCGCCCCGGCGGCGGGAGTGCCCTGGGGCAGCGTCGTTTTCAGCACCACTTGGTTCCCTTCCAGCGTTACCGCGGCGGGAGCGTCAAGCGGTCGGGGAAGTCTTTTCGTGTACAATTCGAGCAGCCCGCTCTCGGAGGAAGCGACCGACTCCGCCCCGACCTGGAGAGAGAGGGAGAGATCCGCCTTTCCCGGAATGCAGGTATTGGGATCGCACATCAGCCAGGACGCCGCTCCCTTCAGGGTGACGGTCCGTCCCGGCTCGAGATCGGCCGGAGCGGTGATCGTCACGGGATGCACCACGGAGGTCTCATACCCGTAGCCCGCCTCGCGCACACCGTAACCGAAGTCGGTGATGAATTTTTTCGGAATCGGAAATTGCAAATCCCCGGCGACGAAGCCCTCGGGCAGATCCAGCTTGAGCGTGGTGGGGAGTCCGGTCTCGCCCGGATTGATCCAGTAGGTATGCCAGGTCGGATCCATCTCGAGCTGGAGTCCGATGGTGAATGTTTGTCCCGGCTGGATCGTGCTGTGGCTGGAGAGGAGCCGGGCCTCCACGTTCCTGTCGCGAACGGTGTTCGACTGCGCGAAGAGGGGGGAATGCAGCAGGACCGCGAGGAGCAGGACCGCGGAAAGGAAAAAACGATGTGATGACATACAGGAGGAACGAAGCTCGGCGTTATACCGTATACGGTCCACACGCGAAATTCGATTCTCAAGGGACGTTTGTGCGGGGCGGATGGTGACGCATATGTCACTGATCGCGCCTCTTTGTTTCCGTGCCTTCGAGCCTATTTTAGGGGCAATCGGAGAAATATCGTCATGCAAAAGAAGAATCTCGCCACGGATCGTCGTCATTTCCTCAAAGCCGCCCTCGCCACGTCCGCCGTGTTCGGCGCGGAGAAGGCCCTCGCGCAGCAGACCACCCGCGAGGCCGGAAGCAACGGAGGCCGGGCCAAAAACGTGATCTTCATGGTCAGCGACGGAATGAATCACGGGGCGCTCTCGCTGGCGCGCCAATTTCTCGAATCGGACGGAAAAGCGCAATCCCACTGGATGCGACTGTACCGCGAGCGCCCCGTCGTGCGGAGTCTCGTCGAGACCTTTTCGGCGGACAGTTGTGTGACCGATTCCGCCGCCGCTGCGAGCGCCTGGGGCGGCGGGCAGCGGGTCAACAACGGAACTCTCAATTTCCTCCCCGACGGCTCGCAAGTGGAAACCCTCCATCAGAAATTGCAAAAAGCCGGACGCAAAACCGGTCTCGTCACCACCGCCACGATCACCCACGCGACCCCAGCGGGATTCGCGGTGAACATGGAGAGCCGCGGGGAAGAGGCGGCCATCGCGACCCAGTATCTCGAACGCGGAGTGGACGTGCTCCTCGGGGGAGGGCAGAAATTTTTCAGCGCCGACCTGAAAAAACAATACGCCGCCGCCGACTACGAAGTGGTCGAATCCAAAAAGGCGTTCAACGCGCTCTCGGGGGCGGAGAACAAACCGCTCCTCGGGATTTTCAATCCGGGCCATCTGCCCTACAGCATCGATCACCAGAATGTCCCCGAAATCGCGGCCGCCATCCCCACCCTCGCGGAGATGACACAAACGGCCCTGGCCCGCCTCGCACCTTCGCCCGATGGATTTTTCCTCCTCGTCGAAGGCGCCCGGATCGACCACGCCGGCCACGCCAACGACGCCGCCGCTTCGATTCATGATCAGATCGCCTTTGACGAGGCCATCGGAACTGTCCTGACCTTCATCGAATCACATCCCGACACTCTTCTTGTCATCACCACCGATCACGGCTGCGGCGGGATCCAGATGAATGGGGTCAGCGGCAAGAAAGGCCAGCCGATCGGCCCCGGGATCTACAATGCGAGCAATCACAGCTTCGACCAGCTTCGCCAATTCAACCGGTCCCTCGAATGGATGAAACAAAACGGCGTCTCCGGCCTGAGCGGACCTCCCCTCGGCGCAGCTTTCGCCAAACACACCGGTCTCACCCTCACCGACGAGGAGATCAAAGCGGCCCAGGGACTGAGGTCGGCGGTGGAGGATATTTACCAGAATTACACCGGGGTCGGTTGGACCAGTGGCAACCACACCGGCGAGCTCGTCGAATTTTGTGCCCTCGGGCCGGGGAGCCGGTTGTTCCCCGCTTTCATGCGGAACAGCGATCAGCACAATCTCATTCTCCAGGCCCTCGATCTCCCGGTCTGAGGGAAGCTCGCGGCAATCTCCCCCGCGACCCGCGTGCCATCCCGCTCTTTCGTCACCGCCGCCCCCACGAGACGGGGTCGAGGCCGTAATAGTTTTTGAGTTCTTCGTAGAGCTCGGGATGCTCCTTGACGAGGTCGGCGGGATCTTCAAAAAAAGTTTCCGAGGCGACCGCAAAAAACTCGGCCGGATCGGTTGCGCCATAGGGATCGAGAAAGGGTTCGGGTTCCGAGTGATCGTCACAGGCGGCGACGAGGGCTTCGTAATGGCTGCCCATCACCGCCGCCCAGCGGGCATAATCATCGCGGGAGGCGAGTTGGGGGACACCGTCGGCGATGCCGTTGTATTGGTCGAGTTGATGGGCGAACTCGTGGATGACGACATTCATTCCGTCATCGGCGTTGCGCCCGCCCGCGACAACATTGTCCCACGAGAGAATGACGGAGCCGGTCTCCCACGATTCGCCGTAAAGGACGCCGCGATCTTCGGCCTCACGAAGATCAAAACGCCGCCTTCCGTGGTCGCGGAAGGCACCCGGATAAATCAGAATGGACTTCAGCCTGGGAAAATGTCCGTGGTTCCTCATCCCGAGAATGACGAGGGCCGCCTGGGCCGAGACGAGGAGCCGCATCTCGTCGCTCACGGTGGTGAGGGAACCGCAGGGCTCGAAGTTTTTTTCCTCCATGAGGACGCGGGTGTCTCCGGCGAAGCGGGGCAGCAGTGCGGCGGGAATGTCCCGCCATCGTGGAAAATCTCGGTCGAGAATCGCCTTTTCCGCTTCGCTGAAAGGTCGCGCGAGTCGCTCCCGTCGCAGCCGTCGCCGGCGCGCTCTTTTCGCCGCGAGGATCCCGATCGCGCCAATGAGAACGAGGAAGGCTCCGATTTCCAGTCCTACGATCCATCCGTCGGCACTCATTTTTCCCGCTTCAATTTTCCTGCTCCAAAAAAGGACTCTCGCTGAACTCAAATCCGCTGTTTCTGTCGTGCAGAATGCTGACGAGGTAAGCGGCGGGGAGGAGGACAAGCCAGTTTTCATCCTGGTCCATCGCGAGGGAACCGCCCGAGGGCAATTGCACGCGGGGCGCGTCGCGGTGGTTGGCACCGGGGGCGGGATCTTTTTCCCGGACCCATTGGGCGACACTCCAGGGAGAGCCTTCGAGTCGACAGGAGACATTGTATTCGCCTTCGAGCCGGGCTTTCATGACCTCGAACTGGAGGGGGCCAACCGCTCCCAAGAGAGGGACCCGCTGGGCGCTGCCGTGGACGTCGTAGGCCTGGGCGACCCCTTCCTTGAGGAGCTGCTCCATCCCGGCGCGGTAGCGTTTGATGTTCGCGGTGTCGCTGTTGAAAAGATAGGAAAAACACTCCGGCTTGAAACGCGGCATCTCGTTGTAGACGATTCCTTGCTCGCTCGTCAGGGTGTCGCCGATGAGGAAATCGTAATTCCCCACGAGTGCGAGGATGTCGCCGGCGTAGGCTTCGTCGAGGGTTTCCCGATCCTGCCCGAAGAGTTTCTGGGCATTGCCGAGACGGACCTTGCGACCGGACTTGATGTCGATGACCTGCATGTCGCGCTCGAAGACACCCGAGACGATGCGGATGAAAACGGCGCGGTCGCGGTGCCGCGGGTTCATGTTCGCCTGGATTTTGAAAACAAATCCCGAGAAGCTGTCGCGGTGCGGATCGACCGGTCCCCCGGACGAACGTCGCGGGGCCGGACCAGGGGCGAGCTGGAGAAAGCGCTCCAACATCATCTGCACCCCGAAGTTGTTCATCGCGCTCCCGAAAAAGATCGGCATCTGGCCACCGGCGAGGGTTTTCTCGATGTCGAGAGCTTCGGTGACGCCGTCGAGCAGTTCGAGTTCCTGCCGCGCCCGTTCGTGGATTTCCGGTTCGAGCGAATTTTTCACAAGATCATCGTCGATCCCCGCGACCGAGAGTGGAGCTTTAAAAGCCCCGTGGGGGGTGCGCTCGAAAAGATTGACCTCGTTGGTCTCGCGGTTGAAAATCCCGCGGAAGCGCGGTCCGTCGCCGAGCGGCCAGTTGATCGGGACCGGGGGCAGTCCGAGGATTTTTTCCAGCTCGTCGAGCAGTTCCAGCGGCGGCCGGGCGGGGCGGTCGAGCTTGTTGATGAAAACGAAAATGGGAACACCGCGTTTGCGACAGACCTCGAAAAGTTTCAGGGTCTGGGCCTCGATCCCTTTCCCCGCGTCGATGACCATCACGGCCGAGTCCACCGCCGAGAGCACCCGATAAGTATCCTCGGAGAAATCGTGGTGGCCGGGAGTGTCGAGCAGATTCACACAATAGCCCTCGTATTCGAACTGCAGCACCGTCGAGGAAACCGAGATGCCGCGCTCTTTTTCCATCGCCATCCAGTCGCTCGCGGTCGAGTTCTGATTTTTCCTCGCGGTGACACTTCCCGCCAGATGAATCGCGCCGCCGTAGAGGAGAAGCTTCTCGGTCAGGGTCGTTTTTCCCGCATCGGGGTGGGAAATGATCGCGAAAGTGCGACGCCGGTCGATCTGGCGGGCGATTTCGGGGGCGACGGTATTGTTGGCAGTGGTCACGGGAGAGAAAGTGGCGGATCTCAACGCAGTTCCATCAGGTAGGCGACGAGATTACGCAAGTCCTCCGGCGTGAGGGTCTGGTCGAGGCCCATGGGCATGAGGGAAAGACGAAGCGGTTTGATCGATCGGATCTCCTCGTGCGGGATGACTTGTTTCTCGCCGCTGAGGGCGATCAGCTCGATCCCGGCGGTGGTTTGGGCATCGATCAGTCCCACCCGCACCGGCGCGTCCTTCGCTTTCACCGCGATCTCAAAGCTATCGAAATCCCGTGCGATGGATTCGCTGGGGTAGAGAATGGACTCGTAGAGATCCCGCGCCGTCCGGATCCGGCCCATCGTGCTGAGGTCGGGACCGATGCGACCGCCGAGATCTCCGATGCGGTGGCAAACGAGACAGGCCCCTTTGCCGGCGGCAAAAACCTTGGCCCCCTCCGCCGCGTCGGCCGAGTCCATCGCCGCAACGAGGGATTCGATCTTGTCGCTGCGCTGGGCTTTTTCCTGCTCCACTTCCGCCAGTTTGTTCTCCAGCTTCGCCGAGGCGTCCGGATACGCGGCAAACAGAGTCCGGAGTGTCTCGACTTTCAGGCTAGCGACGGCGGGGGAAGCGATGAGCGACTCGATCACGATCGCCGCTTGCCCGGCCGAGTCGATCTTGCGGAAGAGATTGGGGAACGAGCTCCATTCGACCGGACCAAATTGTGCCAGGAGCGGGGCGAGACGATCCCGTTCGGCTTCGCCGAGGGTGGCCCCGACGAGAAGCGCGACCGCCTCCGAGCGGAAAGCACTTTCTCCGTCGGGTTGCAAGGTGGCCTCACAAAGCGCGAAAGCAGCGGGAGCGATGGGACCCTTGGTGGCGAGAAGCGCCTTGGCCGCACCAAAGCGGAGGGCGGTATCGAGCGATTTGTTGCTCGCGATTTTTTCTAGAGGAGCGGTAAACTGACCGGCTCCGCTCGCTTCCAATGCGGCCACCGCCATGGCGAGGAGTTCGTTGTTGTCGCTGTCGGTCCCGACCTCGCTCTTTACGACCCGATGAAAGGCCTCCGCCCACTC
>CAYLJC010000187.1:0-5957 GCA_964383345.1 uncultured Akkermansia sp.
GAGAGCGGGGTATCGGCGGCACCGAGAAAACCAAAACCACCAAAACCGCCTGCGCCGGCCGGGAGAACGAGAAAAATTTTCCGGATCATGGGGAAGTTTGGCATCGGATCGGGGGAGGTGGCGCGCCGTGGAAAAATGTTTCCTCCACAGGAAACGTCACGGCAGGAAGAGAAACTTACGCAAAAAATCGGAGGGGAAGTGGCGCGATCATGGGGGCGGCAATGGCCCGGAGCCGGGAAATACCGTGGCGTGATCGGAGTCTTGTTTTTTCTTCACAGATCCGCGGTCGTCACCCTACGATGGCAGCGATGAAAAACTTATGCCCGCTCATCGCGTTTTTTCTCGCGGCCTTTTCTTGCAGCGACGCTGCGGACAAAACCGGGGACAAACGTCCGAACATTCTTTTTATCCTCGTCGATGATCAATCCCCCTTCGACCTCCGGATCTACGACCCGGCTTCGCCGCTGGAGACGCCGAACCTCGACCGGCTCGCCGCCGAAGGCATCGTGATCGACCGGGCCTATCACATGGGCAGTTTTTCCGGGGCGGTCTGCACACCCTCGCGCCACATGATCATGTCAGGGCGGAGTCTTTGGCACTTGCCGATCGGCCCGTTGGCGAAGACGCACTGTCCGCCGAATCTGGAAAAGGAAACGATTCCCGCCGTCTTCGGTCGCGCCGGGTACGAGACCATGCGCACCTGCAAACAGGGCAACAGCTACGAGGCGGCCAACAAGGAATTCGCGATTCGCCGCGACGCCACGAAGCGGGGGGGCGACGCGGAGTCGGGCAGCGCCTGGCACGCCGCGCAGGTCCTCGAATACCTCGAGGCCCGCGAGGAGGCGAAGGACGCCGATCCCTTCTTCCTCTACTTTGGATTTTCCCATCCCCACGACACCCGGGACGGCACTCCCGAGTTGCTCGCAAAATACGGGGCGACCAATCACACCGACGAAACCAGTCTCCCGCCGACCCGTCCGACAGTTCCGCCACTTCCCCTCAATTGGCTGCCGGGGCATCCCTTTCCGCACGGTCACCCCGATCTGCGCGACGAGGTGGCGGTGAGCGGCGTTTGGAAAAATCGCGATCCGATCACCGTTCGCAACGAAATCGGTCGGGAGTACGCCTGCGTCGAGAACATCGACATCCAGATCGGACGGGTCCTCGCGAAACTCGAGGCGATGGGCGAGCTGGACAACACCTACATTTTCTACACCTCCGACCACGGCATCGCAATCGGACGCCACGGTCTCATGGGCAAGCAAAATCTCTACGAGCATTCCTGGCGGGTTCCTTATCTGGTAAAAGGACCCGGCATCCCGCCGGGTTCCCGCGCCGATGGCAACATCTATCTGCTCGACACCCTCGCGACCGTTTGTGATCTCGCCGGAATCGAGATCCCGGCGACGAATGAAGGAATCAGCTTCAAGCCGGTCCTGACAGGAGAGAAAAAAATTGTCCGCGATACCCTCTACGGCGTCTACAACGGCGGCACCAAGCCGGGGATGCGCAGCGTGCGCCAGGGCGACTGGAAGCTGATCCAGTATGAAACGCTCGACGGAGCGGTGCGTGAGACGCAGCTTTTCCATCTCGCGGAGAATCCCCGGGAATTCCTGGCACAGCATCACGATCCCTCCGTGGTCGCCCTGACCGGGGTCGCGCCCGAACCGCGTCAGCGCGATCTCGCGGAAGATCCCGCCCACGCCGAGAAACTGCGCGAGATGAAGGCGTTACTGCTGGCGGAAATGCGGAAGTACGACGATCCGTGGCGGTTTCAGGATCAGCCCGATGATGGCCTCGTGCCGCCGGTGAAGCCGGTGAAAAAACCAAAGAAAAAAGCAAAGGCAGAGTAGCGGGTCGCCGCGTCCCGCTCTCCGTTTTTCCGGACGCCGAACATCCGGGCGGGACTCAGCCTCGGAGAACGACGGTGGCGTCGCGGGCGTTTTGTTCGATTTTTTTCCAGTCCCGCGCACCGATGACCTCCCTCGGGGCGAGCCAACTGCCTCCGACGGCGGCGATGAGATCGCTCGCGAGATAGGTCGTCATGTTGTCGAGACGAATGCCGCCGAGGGGAATGAACTTCGGTCCGAGATGGGCGTAGGGTGCGGCGATGTTTTTCAGGTGGGGCAATCCACCGGAAGACTCGGCGGGGAAAAATTTGAGGAGGCGACAGCCTTCCTGAATTGCCATGTCGATGTCCGTCGGGGTCATGATCCCCGGGCCGAAAGGGAGTCCCGCCGCCTGGGCCTGGCGGATGATGGCGGGATTCACACCGGGAGAAACGCCGAAAGCGGCCCCCGAGGCGGCGGCGGCGGCGACCTGGTCGGGGAACAAAATCGTGCCGATGCCGATCCTCATTTCCGGACAGGCCTCGCGGATGCGGGCGACGGCCTCGAGGGCGACGGGAGTGCGCAGGGTCAGCTCCATTGCGGTGACCCCACCGGCGAGGAGGGATTCGGCTACGGGAACGGCGGATTCGAGGTCGTCGATCACGAGGACGGCGATGAGGCGGGCGTCGGCGATGGCCTTGCCGATGTCGGATTCCGGGGTGAGAGCGGACATGGTTTCGTCGAGGGGGTGGTGGTGTTGCTGAAAAAGGCGGATTCCGCGCGGCGAGTGTCGCGCCGCGCCCGCGAGGTTGAAATCGGTAGCACGGATGGAATACTCTGGAGCATGATTTTTAAAAATTCTCATTTCCTTTTCCTGGCACTCGCGGTTTCGGGGGTCCCCGCGATGGGGCAGCAGGGCGACCGGGAGGGCCACGTCATGACCCCGCCGCCGACGCATTGGAACATCCCGGACGCTCCGGTGGTTTCCGCGGAGGATGCGGCTGCGACGATGGCTTTGGAGAAAGGGTTTGCCCTCGAGCTGGTCGCCGCCGAACCGATGATCCACGATCCCGTCGCCCTCGCTTTTGACGGCAACGGCCGTATCTGGGTGGCGGAGATGCGCGGCTACATGCCCGACATCGACGGCACCGGGGAAGAATCGACCTACGGGCGCATCTCCGTGCTCGAAGACACCGACGGGGACGGCAAGATCGACAAGCACACCGTCTTTCTGGAAAAATACGTCCTCCCCCGCGCCGTCGCCTTGGTCGATGCGGACAAGACTCTGCTGTTCGCCGACAATGAACAGCTCTACGAGGCGGAGATCCTGATTGACGAAGAAGGCGTCATCCGCGCCGGCGAGGTCACCGTCGTCGACGCGAAGTACGCCGAAGGCGGCAACCCCGAGCACAAACCGAACGGGCTCGTCACCGCCCTCGACAACTGGATCTACAGCGCCAAGTCCGATCAGCGATACAAGAAGGTGAAGGGCGTTTGGGTCAAGGAAAAGACCGAGTCGCGCGGGCAGTGGGGGATCGTGCAGGACAACTACGGTCGCCTTTTCACCAATACCAATTCCAACCTCATCACCGTTGAGGATGTTCCCCCCGGTTTGCGGGTGCGCAACCCGCATTTCCCGTTCCGTGCTTCCGTGACCTCGACGATCAAGAACCAGAAGCTCTGGCCCTCGCGGATCAATCCGGGAGTCAATCGCGGTTACATGGAGGCAACCCTCGATGAAAACGGCTACCTCAACACACCGACGGCGGCTTCGGGCATGGCGGTCTACCGGGGCGATCAGTTTCCGGAGGAGTTCGCCGGCGATCTTTTCATCACCGAGCCCGCTGGCAATCTGGTGAAACGCGCGGTCCTGTCCGTCGGGGAAGATGGCAGGCGCACGGTCCGGAGCGCCTACGAGGGAGCCGAATTCTTCACCTCCACCGACGAGCGTTCCCGCATGGTCAACGCCTACACCGCCCCCGACGGGACCCTCTACTTCGTCGATTTTTACCGGGGGATCCTCCAGCACAAGGTCTACATGACCTCCTACCTGCGCGCCCAGATCGAGGCGCGTGAACTCGACACCCCGGTCGGCCTCGGGCGGATCTGGCGGGTGCGTCATCGCGAGGGCGGTGCCGGGAGCGGAGTGCCGCAGATGCAGGAGCAATCCTCCCTCGATCTCGTCGCCCATCTTTCCCATGCCAACGGATGGTGGCGCGACACCGCCCAGCGGCTCATCGTCGAACGGGGCGAGGCGGACCAGGTGGTTCCCGCCCTGGAAAAAGTCGTCGGCGGGGAGGCGGGCGAGCTGGCGAAAATCCACGCCATCTGGACGCTGGAGGGACTGGGCCGCCTCGACGCGGCGATTCTGGAGGCCGCTCTTCGGAGCGACCACCCCCGCGTCGCGGCCGAGGCCGTCCGGGCGGCCGAGTCGCTCGTGACGGGAGCGGAGAGCGACAAGGTGTTCACGCTGCTGAGCGATCTGGCGGGGACGGACCGGATCGAGGGGGCCGGGATGCTCCCGCTCCGTCATCAGCTCGCCGCCACCCTCGGACTCTTCGGAGAAAAGGCGGTGCCCGTTCTTGCGGAGAGAGTCACAAAAGACGAACACGACCTCCTCGCCGGCGATCTTGCGGTGAGCGGACTCTCCGGACACGAACTGGCTCTTTTCAAAGCCCTTCCGCCGACCCACAACCTGCGGCCTCCCCTCATCGAAACCCTCGTGCGGCGCAATATCCGCAAGGAACTCGGGGAACTGACCACGCTCCTGGAGACACCCGGAGGATATGCCGCTCTGGCCAAGGCGTCGGTGCGGATGCGCCGGACCGGAGAGGCGAAAGTCCTTCTGGAGGTACTCGCCGATCCGAAAACCGACGCGAAGATCCGTTCCGGCATCGTCTCGGGCATGCTTGCGGGCGGGAAGGACAAAAAATTCAAACCCATGCCGGTGAAGGAACTCGCCGCCCTCGACGCCGCCGCGAAGCAGCCCGGAGTCGATGCGGCCAAGGCCAAAGCTCTTGCCGCCCTCTTTCTGGTGGGCTCCGGTGAAGAGATCGTCTATCTCACCACGGACGAGCACAAACGCCGTTTCAGGGAAGGGGAGGCGCTTTATCAGAAATTCTGCCTCGCCTGCCACCAGGCCCACGGCATGGGCCAGCAATATCTCGCCCCGCCCCTCGTGGGGTCGGAGTGGGTCCTGGAGTCCGAGCGGCGTCTCATCGCCATCGTTGTCGACGGGGTGATGGGACCGATCGAAGTGATGGGGAAAACCTACACTGTCCCCGAGATCCAGCCGATGATGCCGGGATTGCGGCACAATCCCGACCTCGATGACGAGAAATTCGCCGCGATCCTGACCTACGTGCGCAATGCCTGGGGCAACGGTGCCGCCCCGGTCACGAGCGAGGCGGTGGCCCGCTACCGCGCCGCCTACGCCGCCCGCGCCCCCTACACTCCCGAAGAGGCCAACAAACTGAAGTAAACCAAGGCGGGCTCTTTGCTCACGCCCCGCGTCCTTCCCTTTTCCCGAACACACCGATGAACGAATCCTTTCCCTCCCTCCTCGCCCTCGTGGAAAAAGCGGTCGGGAAAGAATCCCCCGAGTGGGCCGCGTTTGCCGACCTGCTTGATCGGGGCGAGGACGGCGGACTCGACGATCTCCTCGAAGACGTGGACGAATCCGACTATTCCCTCGCAGATTGGGTCGAAGCCCTGACCGCATTCGACGAATGGCTCGCGGAACAGGGGGAACCGCGTCGCCCCCTGGCGGCAATGCGCTCCTACATCCACTGCTGCACCTATCTCAACTCGCCTCAACTTAGTTCGCCAAGATTAAAAGTCATTGTTATTAAGGCACTTACCGAATTCGGTTTTCTCGCCGTTTCTGAACCTCAAACATGAGAATATTCAGATTATGCGAAATGGCCGGAGAATTTGGTAGGCATTCCCCCGGGAGTGTGGTATACTGGAAGTCATGTCAACCACACGTAGAACACGATTCTCGCGACGGGTTCCGGATCATGTAACTGATGAACTGGTCACCGTACTTTCTGACAAACAAACCTTCGGGTTTAACGACCTTTTTGAGGTCGTCTATGAAAACCTGAAGGCCCGAAACGCCGTGAGCGG
>CAYLJC010000188.1:0-5933 GCA_964383345.1 uncultured Akkermansia sp.
AACTCCAGCGCGGCGGGAACGGTCTCCGTTGTCCAGGGCGGGGTCAGGAGGAGTTCGCCGGGACTGATGCGGAGGAACGCTCCGCTCACCGTGGTGCCGTTGTGCCAGGCGATCCGGGTGGCGGAGGAAGGCGGGGGCAAGGTGTCGTTTTCCGCCGCCGGAGAAAAGGTCATTTCGAGCAGATCGGCGAGCGGCACGGATTTCGCCCCGATTTGGAAGCTCTCTCCCGGGCCGGTGTAGAGGACCTCGTCGGTGTCGAAGCGGACCGGTTCGCCGCGGAGGTGGAGGCGCGGTCGGGTGAGATCGATCACCGGGACGGGGCGGCCGTCCCAGGGCCGCACTTGTAGGGAGACGAGCCTGAGTTCGGGATTGCGATTGAGGATGAAAAACCCCCGGTGACGCGGATCGGATCGTCGGCGTTTTTCCGTATCGGGTCCCTCGGGGGTGGCTCCGTCCAGTGCGGCGAGTTCCTCTCCGGAGGGCGAGCAGAGGCGGATTTCGCCGGTGGTCTGATTCCAGAAAAGGCGCAGATCGAGTGCCTTGGTGGATTCCGACATCTCCATCACCGGGACAAAACGCGAGCGATAGGTCAGGACGAGGGTGCCGTCCCAGGTTTCCAGCATGGGACCCTCTTCCGGATCGCGGAGCAGGCCGATCTCGAGATTCGGCCGGCCTTCGGGGAAAGCGACGCGGAAGTGAATCTCGACCTTTTCGGGAAAGTCGATTTCGCGGTAGAGGTTGCCCGACCACTGATGGCTGATGAGTTCGCCACGGAGACCGGTGAACCAGTCCGACGGCTTGCGATCCCGTCCGGTCGAACTCCATTCGTCCAGTCCGCCGAGTTGGGAAAAGGGGAGGGTTCCCCCCTGGGAGGCGGCCAGTCTCGCGACGGATCGGCGCGGAATCGCGACCACGCCGAGCTGCGGGGAGCAATCGAGGAGGATTTCGTTCCGGTCCAGCCGGAGCAATTTCCCCTGGAGCCGGTCGCCGTTGTGCAGCGAGATTTCAAAGTGCGGGGCCGAGGGCGTTTCGGGGCGGGGGATCGCTGCGGAAAAGCGGATTCCGGCGAGCTGGCCGAGACGCAGATCGAGCGGAGCGGTGAAGGGGCGGGCGTCGAAGCGCACCGTTCCCTCGCCGCCGCCGGGGAGGATTTGTCCGCTCAGTTCGTCGCCGTTTCGCCAGGTGAGAGAAACCTTTTCTTCCGGCGAAGCCGCCGCCGGATCGGCGACGAGAAGCACGGCGGCGAGGATCGCGCCCAACGTTCCTGCCCATCCCGCCACAGTGGCGGGCCGACGGAACCTCCGACCCAGGAGGGTTGGGTGCCGCGGCAAAGAGGGTTGGATCGGAAACGCCATGGTGGATCAGAACCGTTCGTAAATGGGAAGGAAACGGTAGTTGAGGGCGAGGGAGAGCAGGGACATGGCGGTGCCGTAGGCCTCGCCGTAGCTGCCCGGAAAACTGCCGTCGGGTGCCTGCTGTTCGGCCAGCATGGCGGCATGGCTGCGGTTCCATTGTTCCCAGGCGACGGGATTTCCCTGATAGAGGGCCTGGGCCATGTAGTAATAATAGTAATGAGTGTGGGCCGTCTCCTTGTGATCGAGTCGTTCGCTGATGTGGGAGAGCGCGGCGGGGAACTCCTCGGTCCCGCGTTTTTGGGCGACGGCGTAGACGAGCGTGGCGACGGCGGAGCGGGCCATGGATTCCCCTCCGCCCCCGAGTCCGCCGCTGTAGGCGACAAAGCCGGAGGAGGCGGTGTTTCGCTGCATGTAGGTGATGGCGGTCTCGATCACGGTTTCGGGCACGGTCAGGCCGGCGTTGCGGCAGGCCAGCAGTCCCATGAGGACACAGCCGGTCACGGAGGTGTCGGCGTCAGTGGAGGTGGGGGAATAGCGCCAACCGCCCCAGCGGTTCGCCTGCTGGGCGGTGACGGTCAGTTGGATGGCGAGTTCAAGGGCCTCGGCGATGGAGCGCCGCGTCCCTTCTTTTTCGGTGCCGTCCCAGAGCAGCGCCTCATCGACGACGCCGTAGGCTTCGGCGAGGGCGAGCATCGCGAAGCCGTGGTGGTACATGCTGTTGGGAAAATAACCGGTGTCCGTCTCCTGCCCGAGGAGGATGGAGCGGATCGCGGTTTTGATGTGGTGGCGATGGCTGCCGAAATTGGGATCTTCCCCGCCGGCGAGAAAGGCCATGAGGCAGAGTCCGGTGATGCCGTGTTCGGAGCGGCTCCGCCAGCTCCCGTCTTCGCCCTGGGTGCGGGCGAGGTAGGCGAGGCCACGCTCGTAAATCGTATCGACTTCGGGCGGGATCTCGTTGCCGAGGCGAATCGAAGAATCCTGTGTCGTCCCGGTCGCCGGAAGACCCAGAACGCACAGACCGAGAGCAAAAAATCGATGGATCCGGAGTGTCATGATTCGGAGGCCTCTTTGTCTTCCTCGTTTTCCCCGCGCTCGGGCACGGCGTTTTCGTCTTCGGCTGTATCCGCTTCTTCGCCCTTGTTTTTGCGGCGTTCGGCGGCTTTTTCCTTGGCGCGTTTGAGACGGCGTTTTTGGTCCCAAAAATGGTCGAAGTTCGAGGTGGCTTCGCGGAGGCGATCGAACTGCGGTTCCGTGAGGATGGCCCGCAATTGTTCCTCGTCCGCCGCGTTGGCGAGAGACATGAGCATGCCCCGTTCAAAATAATCGCCCCAGTAGGTTTGCACGTCGTCGAGGTAGGTCGCGGCGGCGGCGTGGACGAGTTCGGCGAGCCGGGATTTCTGCACGGGAGTGAGGCGGAGATGACCGTCGATGGTCGAGAGGGACATGCGGGCGAAGGCGTCGATGCGGTCGAGCCGGCGTTGCGCGAGCACTTCCTCGTACTTGGCGATCTGCTCGTCGTCGAGGACGGTCTTGAGGGAGTCTTTCCAGAGCACGAGGGATTCGCCTTCTTCTTCGGAGCGGTTCCCGCCGAAATTGACGTTGCCCATGCCCTCGAGGGTGTTTTTGGCGGCGTCGGCGTCGGTGTTTTCCAGGCGGGTGCGGAAATAGCGTTCGGCTTGCTCGTGCCAGACTGTCATGGAGCGTTCCGAGGCTCCCTTGGCGGCGAGTTCCAGCTTCTCGCGCTGCTTTTCGTCGAGTTGGCAGAGCCACACGATGTCGTCGATGACCACCTTCATGAAAGCGAGCCGCTTCTCCCGCTCGGCGTCGGCGAGTTTCTGGATGTGCTGGGAGATTTGGGCGCTGAGGGGGGCGGGTGGTTCGGTGGCGGTTTGGCCGGGTTCCCCTCCGTCCGCCGGATCCCCCTTGTCCCCGGGCTTATCCCCGACGAGGAGAAAAGGAACGGGTTCATCGTCTCCTTCCTGGGCGGGGAGGGCGGGTGCGAGCAGTGTCATTCCCGCGAGCAGGGCGGGACAAAGGAGGGGAAAAAAGGGCTGGTGGAGGGGATTCATTCCGGGGTTTGGTTGTTCGATCCAACGGATCCATTCGATTCCAACTGGTTGAAATACTTGTCGAGTCCGCGACGGAACTCTTCGGGGAGTTCGCGTCCGGCTTTGCCGGTGGTGGTGGCGGCCTCGCTGCCCGCTTCGGCGGCGACGGGACCGGCTTCGCCGTCGGGGCCGATATCGCTGAGGTGGGAGCCTCCGCCCGAGGAGGAGGCTCCGCTGTCGCTGCCGCCCTCGCCGCCGCCACCCGAACCGGATTGGTTGCGTTTGGATTGCAAAAGCAGTTCGATGGCCTCGGTCTGGGCGGCGATCGCCTCGGCACCGGTGTCGGGGCGGGCGAGGACGGCGCGGGACTGCCGCATGACGTCCGAGACGAGGGAGAGCAGTTGGATTTCTTTCCCGAAGGTTCGGGCTCCTCCGGGAATGGCGTGGATGTCGGTGACGACTTCGTCGATGCGTTCGCGGATATCGCCCTGGGTGTACTCGAGAGGGCGCACTTTCGAGGCGTAGACATCGGGGGCGAAGGCGGGGCGGGTCCCTTCCATCTCGCGGGTTTCTTCGCGCAATTGCATCTCATCGTGGGGGGCTTTCATGATGCGCAGGACCAGTTCGGGAGGGAGGCTTTTGGTGTCTCCCTGTTGCTGTTGCTGCGGTCCACCGGAGACGGCGGCGACGAGCTCCTCGGCCCAACGGTCGAGGGTGTCGGCCCAGAATTCCGAGGCCGCGATGGACCGTCCGCCGAGATTGAGGAGGGATTCCTGGCCCATCGTCCGGATTTGGGAGACGACGGAGCGGTCTTTCATCTGGTCGAGGACGTTTTTGTAAATGGGCTCCTGCTTGCGCTGGAAGTAGGCTTCGAGATCGGTCTGGATGTGGTGGATGGCGCGGCTCTGCTCCTCCTGGATCCGCGCGGTTTCCGCAGCGAGGGCGCGGGACTGCTGGGTGAGCCGGTGCCTGGAAAGGCCGAAGCTGTCGGGGAGAGCCTGATGAAGGGATGCGGCGATCTCGGTCTGCTTGCGCGACGCGGCCTTGAGCCGTTTCACAAAGGTGCTGGCCTCGAGGCTGGAGAGAATCTCCCGCAGTTCGTCGGTGACACGGGCGAATTCGTCGAGGAGTTCTTTTTGCTCGGCCAGGGCTTCGTCGACTTTTTCCTCGACCGGGGTGGCGGGCGCTTTCTCTTCGCCGGACCCGGTCTCCGCGTTCGCCGTGGGGTGCGACGGCGCTCCCGGTGCGCGGGAGGCCTGCTGGAGGAGGTCCGCGACCGAGGGCATGCGCTCTCTCGCGATCCCGTCGAGGGCTTTCATCATGGCCGCCCAGGATTCGAGGCGCTCGGCGTCGAATTCGACGTTTTTCACCGCCTCTTCGACGAGTCCCCGCCCGGCGCGGGTCAGGGCATCGAGCCGCCGGGCGTTGCCTGATTCGGCCGAGGACTGCTCCTGGAGGCGGCGGCGGTTCTCGGGCTGGTCGAGTTCGTCGCTGTCGAGCCGACGCAGCGCGAGGTTGCCCTCGTGGAGTTGTTGCTCGCGTTCGTAGACTTCGCGGGCGGTGCGGAACCATTTCGCGAATTCTTCGGTGAGCCATTTGGCATGGTCCTGGGGACTGAGGATGTGGAGGACGAAGGTCGGGGAATAGGTCCGGGGACGATCCGGGAGGAAGTCGGTGGCGAAGGCGCGCACTTGCAGGGACTGCGGGGCGATCCCCTCGCGCTTTGCGGAAAAGGTGCCGCGGACCTGCACGCTGGTCTTTTCCGGATCTCCGGCGACGACGGGTTTCTCTCCGAGGAGGGGGGATGCGGCGGTCGCTTCGCCGTCCAGCGACCGCCATTCCAATCCGACTTCACGGAGACCGAAATCGTCGTTGGCGGTGAGGTCGAAGGTCACCACCTCGTCCTCCAGATAGACCCGTTTCGAGCCGACCTGATGGGCAAAAAGATCGGGGGCCTCGTCCGGGAGGGGATGGATCTTCAATTGGAGTGGCGACTTGGCCTCGAGCCCGTGGATGTCGTTCCAGGTGAAGGTGCGGGTGAGCGGCTCGGAGACGGGAATGGGCTCGGTGGAGAAAACCGCCCCATCGACTGCGGCGGTTTCTCCGTCGGCGCTGGCTCCGGCGAGAGTGCGCGAGGTCGTCCCGCGGATCGTGGCGGTGGCCCCGGTCACCACCGAGAGGGTACCGCCGCGCACCGGGATCACCGGATCCCGCTCGTAACGGAGGTAGTCGGGCAGGCGGATGACGGCTTCGAGAGCGGTCAGTTCGGGCCGGGTTGTCGGTTCGACGAAAATGGTTTCCCGGGCGTCGCCGACCTGCAGGGAAAGGGTCGCTTTCTCTTTTTGCGGGGGGATGGAGAAGGCGTATCCGCCCTCCGCGAGAGGCGAGGAGAGTTCCGTGTCCCCGGGCAGGTGGATCGTGGCCGAGGGAGGTCGCCATTCGCTCGCGCCGGTGAGAACGGGGGTGAGGGGAAAGGGTTCGGCGTAGGGCACCACGAGAGTCCCGGGCAATGGTTCGATCTGGGCGAAGG
>CAYLJC010000189.1:0-5923 GCA_964383345.1 uncultured Akkermansia sp.
GGATGGCCCGGTCGGTGTTCTCTATGGTGCCCGAGTAGATCGCGGCCTTGTCGTCGAGGGCACCGTAGCGGGACACGATTTCGTCGGGGGCGGCGATGGGTGCGTGGGGTTCGTGGAACCAGACATTGAGGAAAAAAGGGCGGGAGGAATCCTCGCGTTGGCCGAGCCAGCGGATCGCCTCATCGACGACGAGCTGGCAGGAGTAGCCCTCCAGCGGACCGACCGGCTCTCCGTTGCGGATAAAGCTGGCCGGATCGCGATGGCTCGGCTCGGCGTTGTTCCAGGTCGCGAACCAGTGGTCGAATCCGTGCTGGTCGGGAGTGGGCTTGTCGTCTGTCGCCGTGGGCAGCCCGAGATGCCATTTGCCGACGTGAGCGGTGTCGTAACCGGCCTTTTGCAAGATCTCGGAGAGGGTCACCTCGCGCTCGAGGAGATGGGAGCGCTGCCTCCCGTCGGAAATCCAACTGTAGACGCCGGTGCGGATGTGGTGGCGTCCGGTCAACAGCGTCGCCCGCGACGGCGAGCAGACCGCACAGCCGGAATAAAACGTCGCAAAGCGGGTCCCGCCGGCCGCAAGGGCATCGAGAGCGGGGGTTTTCACCGGCCCGCCGTAGCAGCCGATGTCCTGCACGCCGAGATCATCGGCGAGCAAAATCACGACATTGGGCCGCTCGGATGGCTCGGATTGCTCGACCGCCGGGAGGGCAAGGACGGAAAAAAGCACCAGGAAAAAGATCGTCAGGCATTTCACCACGGCAGGATGAAGAAAGGCTGCCATTTTGTCCATCACGAAATCGCGGTGCGGCACGCTCTCCCGCACCGAGGCGGACGAAATTGCGAAAAAATCAGGATTTCTCAAGGTTCCGAGGGATTCCCGCGTTGACTTTTTGCTTCGATCCGCTTAAGTGCGCACTCCACAACACTTTCCGCTCGCTATGGCAGTCCCAAAACGCAAAACCTCCAAGATGAAAAAGCGCCTCCGTCGCGCGGGCCAGAAATGGCGCGCCCGGAAGCTCAACGTGTGTTCCGAGTGCGGTAGCGCCGCCCCCTCGCACATCGCCTGCCCGAGCTGTGGCTACTACCGGGGTCGTCAGGTCCTCACGGTAGACGAGCTCTGAGAACCGGCTTTTTTTTCCCACTTTTCTGCGGTCTGAAGTCACCTCTGGCGAGGTGACTTTATTCTTTTCGGAGTTGCATGTTGCGGTCGCTTGCTCCTAGATAGCGGGTCATATCTCAACATGAGAATCGCTCTGGATGTCATGGGAGGCGACAAGGCTCCCCAAGCAATAATGGCGGGCGCGGTCGAGGCACTGGAGGCCTTCGGCGGCGACCTGCGGAAGTTGTTTCTCGTCGGCGACAAGGACGTCATCCAGCGGGAACTCCGGGATCTTTCCTACGCGCATGGCAAGATCGAGATCGTCCACGCCTCCGAGGTCGTGACGATGACGGATTCGGCCGTGAAATCGGTGCGACAGAAAAAGGATTCCTCCATCAGCGTGGCGATCGATCTGGTGAAACGCGGGGATTGTGATGCGGTGGTCAGCGCGGGGAACACCGGTGCGGTGGTCGCCGCCGCCACGATCAAACTCCGCCACATCGCCGGGGTCGAGCGATCCGGCATCGCCTCTCCTTTGCCCAACGAACACGGCCCCTGCAACATCATGGACGCGGGCGCGAACGTCGATGCCAAACCGACCCACCTACTCGGCTATGCGATCATGGGCAGCGTCTACGCCCGCCACGTCCAGGGGAAAAAAAATCCCGTGGTCGGGCTCATGTCCGTCGGGGAGGAGGACTCCAAGGGCTCCGATTTCACCCGCGAGGTTTTCGCCCTCCTCAAAGCGACCGATCTCAATTTCCGCGGCAACGTCGAGGGCCACGATCTTTTTGAAACCCCCATCGACGTCGTCGTCTGCGACGGGTTTGTCGGCAATGTCATCCTCAAATCCTGCGAGGCGACCGCCAAGGTCATGTTCAAGTGGTTGCGTCAGGATCTCCGGGCCAGTCCGATCCGGCAACTCGGCGCCCTCATCGCCAAAGACGCTTTCAAAGCCACCAAAGAACGGGGCAATTACGAGACCTACGGGGGCAGCCCCCTCCTCGGTCTCAACGGCGTCTGCATCATCGGCCACGGCGCCAGTTCGGCCCGCGCCGTGCGCAACGCCATTCGGGTGGCGGCCGAATCTGTAAAACACCATGTCAATCCGCATATCGAAGAGGAAATGACGCGCTACGCCGCGCTCTTCCGCAGCGCCCGCGCGGAATGACCCTCGCTCTCTTTTTATCGTAATGACAGAATCCGGCACCTCAACCCCCCCTCTCCCGCACGCCGTCCGCATCGCCGGGACGGGCAGCTACCTCCCGGAAAGGATCATGACCAATCAGGATCTCGAGCATCTCGTCGAGACCTCCGACGAGTGGATCACCTCCCGGACCGGCATCCGCGAGCGGCGCATCGCCCGCGAAGATGAATTCACCAGTCACATGGCCAGCGAGGCCGCCCGGGCCGCCCTCGCGCAGGCCGGCATCGCTGGCTCCGACATCGATCTCATCATCGTCGCCACGATCACTCCCGATACCCTCACCCCCGCGACGGCCTGTTACGTCCAGCAGCAGATCGGCGCGCTCAGGGCGGTCGCCTTCGACGTCTCGGCGGCCTGTTCCGGATTTCTCTACGCGATGGAACTGGCGCGCCATTCCGTGGGGGCCGGGGCCTTTCGCAACGCCCTCATCATCGGGGCGGAAAAACTCAGCGCCTTCGTCGACTGGAGCGACCGCAACACCTGCGTGCTCTTTGGGGACGGTGCCGGAGCCGCCGTTCTGGTTCCCTCTACCAACGGCGGCGGGCGCATCCTCTCCTCCCAACTCGGCACGGACGGAGCCCAGGCGGAGCTGCTCAACATTCCCGGCGGCGGCTCAGCCTGTCCTGTCGGCGCGGCCGGTGCCGCGAAAAGGAGCGCGACCCTCACGATGCAGGGACGCGAAGTTTTCAAACACGCCGTCAATGCGATGCGCAAAGCCGCCGTCGACGGCATCGCCGCCGCCGGACTCACGATCCAGGACATCGACCTGCTCATCCCCCACCAGGCCAATCTCCGCATCATCGACGCCATCGTCGAGCGCCTCGATTTCAGTCGCGAGGATGTTTTCATCAATCTCGACAAGTACGGCAACACCTCCGCCGCGGCGGTGGCCATCGCCCTCGACGAGGCGAACCGCGAAGGCCGCATCCACCGGGGCGACCGCATCCTGCTGGTGGCCTTCGGTGCCGGTCTCACCTGGGCGAGCGCAGTCATCGAATGGTAGAATGGGCGAGCAAAACAGATCTTACGGTGTCTCACTCCCCGTAGCGTGATGATCCTGTTCGCCGAAACCACCTTTCAACTGGCCTATCCCTGGGCTCTCGCCCTGCTCGCGTTGATCCCCCTGCTGGCGCTGCTCAAAAGTCGCTCGGGGAACCAGGGAGCGGTCCTTTTCTCATCGCTCCACATCCTCAACCGTCTCGGACCCGTGGCGCGGGGGCGCGCCGGGGGGTTCCGCCTCGCCAGCCTCTTCCTCTGCCTCACCTGCCTGATTCTCGCCCTCTCGCGGCCGCAATGGCTCGACCGCACCGACCAGGTCTCCGAGAGCGGCATCGAGCTCATCCTCGCGATCGACGTCTCCCGCTCCATGCAGGTGGAGGATTTTCGCATCGAAGGGAGCCGGGCGAACCGGCTCCAGGCAGCCAAAAAAGTCACCCGCGACTTCATTCGCGGACGCGCCACCGACCGCATCGGCATCCTCGCGTTCGCCGGGAGACCCTATCTGGCGAGTCCCCTGACCCTGTCGAAAGCCTGGCTGGAGGGCGAACAGGGACTCGGCCGCGTCCAGATCGGGATGGTCGAGGACGGCACCGCGATCGGGTCCGCCATCGCCGCCGCCGCCAAGCGACTCGACAAACGCCCCTCGAAAAGCAAGGTCATCGTCCTGCTCACCGACGGCGTCAACAACGCCGGCAAACTCTCCCCGCTGGAGGCGGCCAAGCTCGCCCACACCCTCGGAATCCGCGTTTACACCATCGCCGTGGGCACCTATGGCGACTACGTGGTCCAGACCCCGGTGGGACCACAACGCCTCAGCCAGGAATTTGACGAGGAAACGCTCAAGGAGATTGCCCGCATCGCCGACGGCGCTTACTTTAGAGCGCAGGACACTTCGAGCCTGGAGAAAATCTTCGGCTTCATTGACGAGATGGAAAAAACGGAGATCAAACGCCAGACCCGCATCGAAACCTCGGAGCTGTTCCACTGGTTCGCCATCGCGGGGCTGGGCTTCGGTCTCCTCACCATCATCGGCGACGACACCTTCTGGAGGAGATCCCCATGAACGCCCTCACCTTCGCACAACCCGTCTGGTTCTGGGGCTTGCTTCTTCTCATCCCCCTCGTCGCGCTGCGCGCCCGGGCGCATTGGCACACCGCCCGCCAACTCCCCGGGCTCGTCTCCCCGCGCCTCGCCGCCCGCCTCATCAGCGGGAGCAGCCACCGCCGGCGCTGGACCGTGTTTACCCTCCACTGCCTCGCCCTCGTCGCTCTCCTCGCCGCCCTGGCCCGGCCGATGCTCGGCCACACCGAGATCGAAACGGTGACCGACGCCCGCAATCTCCTCCTCGCGATCGATACCTCGCGCAGCATGATGGCCGCGGACCTCCCGCCGAACCGCCTCACCCGCGCGAAACTCGCGGCGAAGGACATCATCCTCTCCCTCCCGGAGGACCGCATCGGGCTCATCGCCTTCGCCGGACGCCCCTTTGTCCAAGCGCCCCTGACAGTCGATCACGAGGCGGTCATCGAAGCGATCGACCAGCTCGACACCGAAATCATCCCCCGAGGCGGTACCAATCTCAGCGCCGCCACCGCCCTCGCCCTGGAGACGTTCCGGGAAGCCGAACTGGAGCAGAGCGCTCTGGTGATTTTTTCCGACGGGGAAGCCCTTGAGGGAATGGATCAGCTCGAAAAAATCCGCGACGAGGCGAAGGCCGCCGGCATGTCCATCCTCACCGTCGGGGTCGGCTCGGCCGAGGGGGCCATCATCCCCGAAACGGATGAGAACGGCGTCCCCGTGCCCGGCCTTTTTGTCAAAGACGATCAGGGCCAGGTCGTGCGGACGCGACTCGTCGCCGATGCGCTCCGGTCGCTCTCTTCGGGCGGCGGGGCCTACGTGTCTCTCGCGGGCCACACTTCCCTGACCCACGCCGTGGAACAGATCACAAAAGGACTCGCCAGCTCCCGCGAAGAGAGCGAGACCCGTCTGCGTCCCATCGAACGGTTCATGTGGCCGCTCGGTGCCGCCACGGCCCTGCTCGTGCTCGCCCATCTCCTCCCGCTTTTCTGGTTGAAACCTTCGCCACCGTCAACCGCCTCTTCCGCTCCGGCCCGTCGTCTCGCGGCGGGGGTGACGCTCTTTTTCGGGACACTCCTTTTTCCCGCCGGGTCGGCCCTCGCCCGCGACAGCATCCGCCAGGGCTACGAAGCCTATCAGGAGGACAATTTCGCCGCCTCGATCGAGGCCTACGAGGGCGCCCTGACCGAACGGCTCACCCCCGACGACCGCACCCGTTTGCACATGGGTATCGGCGCGGCCGCCTACCGTCTCGGCGATTACGAACGCGCAGCCGAAGCCTATGGCCGCGCTCTCGTCGAGGGCAACGAAACCCGCCGCGGCCAAACCCACTACAATCTGGGAAACACCCTTTTCCGCCAAGGCGAGACCACCCTGCGATCCTCCTCCGACCCCGACCAGCCCCAACGCCTCACCGGACCGGACGCAGCCGTGGAGGACACCATCCGCGACTGGGAAGCCTCGATCGAACATTTTGAAACCACCCTCTCCCTCGACCCCGGCAATCCCCGTGCCGCCCACAATCTGGAACTGGTGAAACAACG
>CAYLJC010000190.1:0-3514 GCA_964383345.1 uncultured Akkermansia sp.
GACGCCACCACATCGGACAGCTACGCGACCGCCGTGGTGCTTTTGGGAACAAAGGAGGGCTTGCAATTCATCAGGAATCAACGAGGAATCGAGTGCCAGATCGTCACCCTCCAGGAGGGGCGAGAAGTGTTCACCCGATCCGATGGATTCCTCCAATTCCAGGGAAAAAACCGCCCGAAAGAAAGCCCCCTCGCCGCGCCGTGACGCTCGCGAGGCGGCGCTGCAGTTTCTCTACGGCAACGATATCCAGGGCATCCTTGATGGTTCGCCGGAGGTGATCGCCGCCTTCTGGGAACTGCGCGATGCCAAACCCGCCGTGCGCGAATTCGCCACCGAACTGATCGTCGGAGTGATGGAGCATCTCAGCCAGATCGACTCCACGATCCGCAATCAGTTGGAGAATTTCTCCTTCCAGCGACTCACCGCGGTGGATCGCAACATCCTGCGGCTCGGGGCCTTCGAGATTCTCCACGCGAACCACATCCCCCCACAAGCCGCCATCAACGAGGCCATCGAAATCGCCAAGCGCTTCGGCTCCGACGATTCGGCCCGTTTTGTCAACGGCATCCTCGACAAGATACTGAAACGCTGATCCATGGGACTGTTTACCTCGATTCTCAACCGCTTCCGCGGAAACGACATTGACTGGGACGAACTCGAAGAAACCCTCGTCGCCGGTGACCTCGGCATCCGCCTGACCACCGAGATCGTGGACCGCCTGCGCGACCGCAAAGGCAAGCTCGACGCCGAGTCCGTCGCCGCGGCCTGCCGCGAGGAAATCCAGCGCATTCTCGGCGACACTCCCCCGCTCCCACCTCCCGGCACCCCGGGAAAACCCACCGTCATTCTCGTGGCCGGGGTCAACGGAGTCGGCAAGACCACCTCGGTCGCCAAACTGGCCGCCTTTCTCAAATCACAAGGCCACGGGGTCGTCCTCGCCGCCGCCGACACCTTCCGCGCCGCCGCCATCGAACAACTCCAAATCTGGTCCGAGCGCATCGACGTGCCTCTCGTCACCACAAAATACCAGGGCGATCCCTCCGCCGTCTGCTTCGACGCGCACCAGAAGGCCATCGCCACGGGAGCCGCCTATCTCATTTGCGACACCGCCGGACGCCTCCACACCCGGCACAATCTGATGGAAGAGCTTCGCAAAATCCGCCGCACCCTCGCGAAGCAGGACGCCACCGCCCCCCACGAACGCTGGATCGTGGTGGACGCCACCACCGGCGCCAACGCCGTCTCCCAAACGCGGGAATTCCAATCCGCCCTCGATCTCAACGGTGTCATCGTCACCAAGTTGGACGGTTCCGGCAAAGGCGGCAGCGTCGTCGCGATCCGCCATGAACTCGGGGTCCCGACCCGCTTCATCGGCACGGGAGAAACCGCTGCGGATTTCAAACCCTTCGTCCCCTCGGAGTTTGTGGAAACCTTGCTGTAGGCGTTTCGAAATTGCCGGGGTTTCCGCCGGTCTTTTCCCCTACTTGCCGATGCAGAACCGGCTGAAGATTTCCCCGAGGATCTCTTCGATGTCGGTGCGTCCGATCACCTCGCCGACCGCTTCGAGCGCAGCCCGCAGATCCATCGCGACCCATTCCGGAGATTCCCCCGCCTCCAGCATGGCGACGGCTTTTTCCAGATCCTCTTTCGCACGTGTCAGGCAATGCTGGTGCCGCGCGTTGATGGAAGTGAGCTCCCCCGCCCCCAACGTCGTCCCCGCCGCGATGGTCTCGTAGAGGTGATCGCGCAACGCCTCGACGGAGGTGGTCTCCAGGCAGGAAAGGGGGAAACCATCCGCCTCCGCCCAGTCGGGATGGCTCGGCAGATCGGACTTGTTGAGAACCCGGACGACTTTGGCCCGTTCGGGCAACTCGATTTCCTCCACGAGATCCGCCCCCGCGCTGGAGTCGATCACCAGCAGGACGAGTTCCGCTCCGGCGATCTGGGCACGGCTGCGGGCGATGCCCTCCCGCTCGACCGGCTCGAGTCCCTCCCGCAATCCGGCGGTATCGACGAGACGCAGGGGGAGCCCCCGCAGGTTGACCATTTCCTCTATGGTGTCGCGGGTGGTGCCGGCCGTTTCGTTGACGATGGCCCGGGAAAAGCCGAGCAACGCGTTGAGCAGGCTCGATTTGCCCGCGTTGGGCGCGCCGCAGATCACCGTGCGGATCCCCTCGCGCAGAATCCGTCCCTGGTCCGCGGTCGCGAGCAGCCCTTCCACCTTTGCCAGAACCTCCGACGTCCGGCCCAGCAGCACACCGGTCGAGTCCGGGTCGATGTCCTCCTCCGGGAAATCGATGTAGGCCTCCAGATGGGCCAGCAAACCGATGAGGTCGAGGCGAATCCGTTCGACTCCGTCCCCGAGGCGACCGCTCAACTGTTCCGACGCCGCTTTCCTGGCGAGATCGGTCCGTGCCGAGATCAGGTCCATGATGGCCTCGGCCCGGGTCAAATCCATTTTCCCATTGAGAAAGGCCCGCTCCGAGAATTCCCCCGGTCCGGCCGGTTCCGCTCCTGCGGCGAGGAGCGCCTCGAGCACGCGCCGGGTCACGAGGACACCTCCGTGACAGGCGATCTCGACGACATTTTCTCCGGTGAAACTCCCCGGCGCGGGAAACACCGTCAGGAGCACTTCGTCGACGACCTCGCCATCCGGCGCGACGATTTCGCCGAGATGTTGCCGCCGGGCTTCCCACCGCGCTTCGGGGCGCCCCCGGAAGACCCGCGCGGCGATGGTGGAAGCCTCGGGGCCGCTCAATCGGACGAGGGCGACGGCCCCCATTCCCGGCGGGGTGGCGATGGCGGCGATGGTGGATGGATTCATACGGAGGAAGGATACGGGGCGAGGGGCCGCCAATGTCCGGGGGCAATGATGTGCGCGCAACCGGGAAAAAGGATTGCACCCTCGGGCGATCGGGCGAAGAATCAGGGGTATCTTCAGATCTGTCTTTTATGTTGATCAAAGAAATTCCGGAAGACGAGCGCCCCAGGGAAAAATTGTTTCACAAGGGGGCCGCGGCACTCAGCGACGCCGAGATTCTGGCTCTCTTTTTCAGCACCGGTCGGGCCGGGATGAGCGCGATCGAGCTGGGCCGGGAGATGATCCAACGCTTCGGCAATCTGCGCAATCTCTCCCGGGCCACCACCGCGGAGTTGTGCCAGATTCCGGGCATCGGACCGGCCAAGGCCGCGCAGCTCGCCGCCGTCTTTGAATTCGGACGCCGCCTCGCGCACGAGCCCTACAGCGAGATGTCGATCACCTCTCCCGAAGATGTATTTTCCCTGATCGGCCCCGAGATGCAGATGCTCTCCCAGGAATCCGTAAAGGTCATCCTGCTCAATCATCGCAAAAAACTCATCCACCTCAGTGAAATTTTTCGCGGTACCGGCAATGAGTCCTTCGCCAATCCCTCCGAAATTCTCCGCAAGGCGATCAGCCACAGCGCTCACGCCTTCATCGTGGCGCACAATCATCCCTCGGGGGACCCGAGGCCGTCGGCGGCGGACGTCGAGA
>CAYLJC010000190.1:3524-3756 GCA_964383345.1 uncultured Akkermansia sp.
CTTCCCCCAGCCAGGCCGACCACGAGGTGACCCGCCGTCTCAAAAGCGCCGCTCTGGCCGTGGGAATCGAGTTCACCGATCATCTCGTCATCGGTTCCCGGTCCGAAGGGGCGGCCGACCCCTACTTCAGTTTCCGCGAGGCCGGTCTCCTTTGACACCGCCGGACATCCCCGCTCTCCGCCCGATCTTCCGTCTCCCCTGTCCCTCCCCATGTCCATTCATCCCACCGCCC
>CAYLJC010000190.1:3766-5913 GCA_964383345.1 uncultured Akkermansia sp.
CCTCGTGGATCCCGCCGCAGAACTCGGCAGCGGAGTCAAAATCGGACCGTACGCGATCATCGAGTCCCACACCCGCATCGGAGATGATTGCGTCATCGAGGGTGCCGCCCAGATCCGTTCGGGTTCCCGGATCGGCAGGGGCGGCTTCGTCGGGGCGGGTGCCATCCTCGGGGCCAACCCCCAGTTCCGCGGATTCGACGAGTCAATCCGATCCGGTGTCCGAATCGGAGAGAAAAACGTCCTGCGGGAGTACGTCACGATCCATCGCAGCGTCCATGAGGGGGAGGACACGGTTCTCGGAGACGAAAATTACCTCATGGCCGGAGCCCATATCGGACACGATTCCTTCGTGGGAAATGGCAACACCCTCGCCAACGACGTCCTCCTCGGCGGATACGTCCGTCTGGGCAACCACTGTTTCATAGGGGGCGGTTCCGCCTTTCACCAGTTCGTCCGGGTCGGCGATTACGTGATGTGCCAGGGACATTCCGGCTTTTCGCAGGATCTCCCGCCCTTCGTGATCGGCGCCGACATCAACACCGTCATAGGAATCAATGCCGTGGGCATGAAACGGGCCGGCTTTTCCCCGGAGGACAGGCGCGCCGTGAAACAAGTCTTCCAGGCCGTCTACCGGAGCCCGGCCACCCTGGAATCCATCCTCGAAGCGGCCTCCCAACAGGAAAATCCAGCGCCCCTCGAAATTTTTTACCGTTTTTTACGCGAACCCTCGAAAAAAGGCCTTTGCGTGCGATCCTCCCGCCGCCCCGCCGATTAGAAATGACCTTTCAGAAAATGCCATCAAAACCCGAAATTTTTATTGGTCTTTTGGGGAGATGGGAGTAAGTGAGAGTTGGTGACTTGGCGACGTACCGCCAACAGCCGTAACCTAGTCCGAACGTTTTGATCCGCCCGGAACCAACACCCCGAAATCTGAATTCCCCTCGCCTGTGGAACGCCGCGGCGACGGGTCTTCTTGCCGGGGTCTTCGCGCTGCTGCCGATCCTCCTTTCCGGGCAGGATGCCCCGGGCGAATTCGCCGAAGCGGCCGATCCCGGTCCGGGCGTCATCAATCTCGATATCCAGAGCGATTTCTCCGACTACGATCAAAATCTGGGGATCGCGAAGGCCTACGGGGATGTTGTGGTGAAGTACGGGGATGTCACCATCCTCGCCGACCAGATCGAGTACCACCAGTCCTCCGGGAACATCTTCGCCCGCGACAACGTGCGAATCTTCAAAGACGGCCAGGTCGTGGACGCCGAGGAGATCATCTACAACATCAAAACCGGGGAGACTTCGACGAGCCAGCTCAAAAGCGCGCTGGAGCCCGTCTTTTACAGCTCTGACAACATCGTTCGCCCCGAAGAAGGCACCGACGGGCCGATCACGATGCTCGATTCCACCTTCACCACCCACGACTCCGCCATCCCCAATTTCCGCATCCGTGCGAAAAAGCTCAAAGTCTATCCCGATGACAAGATCGTAATGCACGGCGCCCGGGTCTACGCCGGCGACACCCCGGTCTTCTGGTTCCCTTATTTCGTCCAGCCCATGGACGACGAACTCGGCTACTACTTCACGCCGGGCTGGAACTCGGCCTGGGGGGGATTCCTCCTCAACCAGTACGGCTTCATGATCGGGGACGACATTCTCGCGAAAGCGCAACTCGATCTCCGCACCGATCGCGGACTGGCCGGCGGGCTCGAACTGAGAGACCGGCGCTTTGACAACAACGAGAACATCGGCGGACTCAAGCTCTATTACGCGGAAGACTCCAATCCCGAACTGAGTTTCAGCGGTAACAACCGTCCACCGGGATTGATCGATTCGAGCCGTTATCGGGCCAACCTCCAACACCGCGTCTACATACCCGGATCGGACGACGAGACGTTTTACCTCGATTTCGACATCAACAAACTCAGCGACGCTTTCTTCTACGAGGACTTCTTCCCCTCGGAATTCCGCATCGATCCGAATCCGGACAACCTCATCAATCTCAACAAACTTTTCGATCAAGGGGAAATCTCGCTGACCGGTCGCTTCCAGTTGAACGAATTTTTCCAGACCGACACCCGCACGCCGGAACAGGCCTTCGACAAAAAACGCACCCCCCAGGGCGACACCCGGGTCTAATACGAAGGGCTGAC
>CAYLJC010000191.1:0-5889 GCA_964383345.1 uncultured Akkermansia sp.
GCAACCGCCCGCAGCACCGGCCCGGCCGTTTTGGTGGGGGGATGGGGGCTTCAGCAACACTGGTTGTTGTGGGTGGCACCCCAGCTCGGAGCGGCGCTCGCCGGGATGGCCTATCCGGTGTTTGCCGGGAAACCGGAGGAATAGGCGGGGACGCTCGTTTCTCCACGGGTCGCTGCAGGGCGATATTGCTCTCGATGTCGCCAATTCCCCTTGCGTGACAAGATAAAGAGGACCTTTCTCTTCTGAAAAATCCCCATGATCAGCCCCCGCCTTCTTCTGCTTGCCTTCGCGTCTGTGTTTTTCTCCGCTTCCACCGTTTCGGGGGCCGATGATCCCGCGATCTGGCAGAAGGATTATGCGAGTGCGGTGAAGGCCGCCCGGGAGGAGGAGAAAAAACTCCTCATCGTTTTCACGGGGACGGATTGGATCGACATTTGCCGGAAATTTCACGACGAAATTCTCGTGCAACCGACTTTTCTCGCGGCGCTCTCGGGGCGTTTCATCCTGCTGAAGCTGGAGTTTCCGAAGGATGGGGTGATGCCCCGCGAGGAAGCCGCCGAGAAAAATTTCCTTCGCGAGGCCTACCAGGTGAGGGGATATCCCAGCATCGTTCTGACCGAGGCGGGAGGGCGTCCTTTCGGGTTGAACGGGTACCAGGAGATCGGTCCGGCCGAGTACGCTTCGCAGATTCATACGATTGATGCGGCGCACGAGGCCTGTCTCGCCGCTTTCGAAGAAGCCGGTTCCCTCGAGGGCGTGCCCAGGGCGGAACGCCTGCGCCGCGCCATTCCCGACCTGCCGGGAGCGCTCATGGCCCGTTACTACCGCCGCGAGATGGAGGGCGTGCTTCGAAACGATCCCGACGACAGTCTTCAGTTGCGGGATACGTTTGTAAAACTCCTCGCCGAAGAGGACTACGGGAAGACAATGCACCGGTTGGGGAGGGAAGCCAAGTGGGCGGAAATGGTGGAGGTGACGGAGCGGTACATCGTGGAAAACGAGCTTCGGGGGGAGGAGCTGCAGCGGGCGCTTTTCAACCAGGCCGTGTTGCACCGGCGCATGGAGGATTCGGAGCGGGAACGCGCCGTCCTGGAAAAAATCGTCTCGATACAGGCGGACTCGGAGGTCGCCCTCGCCGCGAAAGAACGTTTGGAAAAGGGCGGGGACCAGGAGGACGGGGCAAGCCCACCCGCACCCGAGTAGAACGCCGGGACACGTCGAGCGCTCCCGGCCTCCCCCGTGTTGCGCTCAGGATAACAGTTGACTTTCCCCCTGGAATGGGGCGCTATTCCTGCTTTCTTTTTATGATAGCAGAGACCATAGCGACGCATTTTGATGTTCCCGGCCGCCTCGTGGCGCTCCATCCGATCGGTTCGGGCAATGTCAACGACACCTACCGGGTGATCCTGCGCACCACTTTCTCGGAGGAGCAATACATCCTGCAGCGCATCAATCAGGCGGTTTTCAAAGATCCCGCCTCCGTCATGGCGAACATGAAGGCGGTCACGGATCACGCCCATCGTCGCATCGAAGAGGAGGCCGATCAGGCCGACCGCATCTGGCAATTGCCGAGGGTGATACCGGCGAAGGATGGAACCGATTTCGCCGTTGATGCGAAGGGCGGGTACTGGCGCGCCCTCTCCATGATCGCGAGCACCACCAACTATGAAAAAGTCTCCATTCCCGAACACGCGGCCGAGGCGGGGCGGGTTCTGGGGCATTTCCAGCGCATCATTTCCGACTTCCCCATCGAGGAACTCAGCGACACCCTGCCGGGCTTTCACATCGCTCCGCAGTACCTCGCCGCCTACGACGCCACCTGCGAAACTTCGGGTGCCCAGGCACGGCTTGCGGCGGTTTCAGAAGCTCGTCGGCTCCGCCAGTTTGTTGAAAAACGGCGCGATTTTGTGGAGGTCCTGGAGTCGGCCTGCGAGCGGGGTGAGCTGCACCATCGCCCCATCCACGGAGACCCCAAGATCACCAATGTGATGATAGACGATTTCACGGGCAAGGGCACTTCCATCGTCGATCTCGACACGGTCAAACCCGGCCTGATCCACTACGACATCGGTGATGCGGTGCGGAGCGGATGCAACCCGGCGGGGGAGGAGACCAGCGATCTCAGCGAGGTACTGCTCGATCTCGATCTTTTCGAGGCGCTCATGCGAGGCTATCTGACCGAAGCAAAAAGTTTCCTCACCGAGGCCGACAAACATTATCTTTACGACGCCATCCGCCTCATCGCCTTCGAGCTGGGGCTGCGTTTCTTTTCCGATTACCTCGCGGGGGATGTCTATTTCAAAGTGAGTCACGAAGGCCAGAACCTCAACCGGGCGAGAGTGCAGTTCGCGCTCTGTGAGAGCATCGAGGCCCGCGAAGGGAAAATGCGTGCGATCCTGGACAAGCACTGCTGAATCAGCAGAAATATTCGCGATTCCACTTCACCCCGTAGTAGTAGCCGAGAACACTCGCGAAGGTGCTCACGGCAAAAGCTGCGGTGAAGCTGAATAATTCCCCCACCCACCAACCGATGACACCGGCGGCGGACGAGACGATCAGGGCGAAAATCATTTCCATACGCAAGGAGCTTTAATTATGGAAATTATAATTCCTTTTTCGCCGGGGAAAAAGGGATTTTCGACGGAATCGCGGGGACGCGCGGTTCAGTCGGTGACGCCGGCTTCGGCATTGGCCTGCATCGCGATATAGATGAGCAGGGCGGAGCCCATCACGAGCCGGTACCACGCGAAGCCGTTGAAGCTGTGGCTCTGGACGAAGTGGATGAGCCATTTCACGACAATGAAGGCCGAGATCGCCGAGACGACCGTGCCGAGAGCGACCATGGCCCAGTCCTCCCCGCCGCCCTTTCCGTCCTGCACGGTCAGGAAAATTTGGAAAGCGCCCGCCGCCATCAGCGTGGGAACCCCGAGGAGAAAGGAAAATTCCGTCGCGGCCGGTCGCGCCGCGCCAAAGGCCATGGCGATGAGGATACTCGCCCCCGAACGCGAGGTGCCCGGAAAAATTGCCGCGAGGATTTGGGCGAGACCCACCGCCACTGCGATGCTCCAGCTCACGTCCGGCTGACCGGGATGGCCCTTGCGCCAGAACTCCACGCCGAAAATGACAAAGGCACCGATGAACGTCGCCCAGGCCACCGGAGCCACCGACACGGGCAGTTCGATATCCAACTTTTTGATGCAAATGCCGCCGACGGAGGTGACGAAAAAGGCGAGGGCGAGCTTGGCGATATACTCGCGGGTTTCGCGTTCCCGCAGGGTCGAGGCGAGATGCTTGAGCCGCTCCGCGAACACCGCGACCACCGCGAGGACGGCACCGCTCTGGATGACGATGGCGAAGAGATCGGACTGGCGAGGCAACCAGCCGAGATTCTGCGGGATGAGGAGATGGCCGGTCGAAGAGATGGGAAGGAACTCGGTGATCCCTTCGATCAGACCCAAAAGAATGATTGAAACCCAAATGGGAAGATTTTCCATAAAATTAAGAAATACGTAGTATCTTCGCAGAGAAAAATCAAACGATTTGGGCGGAACCGACGGATTGTCTTCCCGCGTTTCTTATTCCTGCGGTTTCGCCAGACCGAGGTGGCGGTGGAGAAATTCGTAGCTGCCGACGCCGTGGATCGCGTGCGGTCCGGGGAACCACTCGATCTCGCAGCGGTCGGCGAGGCCGAGCTTCGCGGCGTAAAGGTGACGCACCTTGGCGAACTCGAAGGCGACCTGCTCGTCCGGGGCGACGCCGTCGAAATGCCCTCGCTCGACCAGGAAGGGACGCGGACAGATGAGGGCGGCCATCTCGGCGTAGTTGAAGGTGCCGCCGAGGTTCCATTCGAAGATCTCGTATTCGCCCTTGTTGGCGTAGCTGTAGCGCAGTGATTCGGCGTCGGTGGCGGCGTTTTTCCAAACCCATTCGTTGAAGTCGCCCGAGCAGATCGAGAGGGCGTAGCGCTCCACCAAGGGGGGAATGCGCATGGCGGCCTTGCCGCCGTAGCTGAGTCCGTAGAAGGCGATTTTTTCCCCGTCGACCCAGGGCTGGGCCGCGAGCCAGTCGGTGATTTGTTGATGCTGCGGCACGATGAGGGAAAAGAGGGTCCGACCGATGCTCTGCGCTTTGAACTGCTGCATGCGGAAGAGGTCGAAATATTTGTAGCCGTTCTGCGGGGCGAAGGTGATGAAACCGCGCTCCGCCAGCCGCGTCGCGAAAGCCTGGTAGCCCCTGTGCCTCTCCTCGCCGACGAGATCCTGCGGGGCTCCCTCGAGCCCGTGCTGGCAGACCACGACGGGCCGTTTTTCCCCGGAGGAAAGATCGAGATCTTTGGGCAGGGTGAGGATGCCGTAGGCGAAAACGGTCTCGCCTCCGCTCTCCATCACGTCGAGGACGACCTCGTAGGAGAGGGTCTTGTCGCCGACCTGATAGGGTCTGGTGCGGGCGTTCGGGGGGAGGAGGGGAAGCTCGAAGTCGCCGATGACCTCGGTGCGGAACTGCTCGCGGTAGGGTTCGATGGTGGCCTCGAAATTCTCCAGCGAATCGGTTTTGAGATCGGCGAAGTAGCGTTTCCGGTCTCCGGCGGCGGCGAGGAGGGCCTGCTGGTTGTGGCGGACGAGTTCGCCGGTGCGCTCGAGGTGGGAAAGAGAGAATTCCGCGATCCGCGGAGGGGCGTTCTCCGTGGCGGGACCGGGATCCAGGCCGAGGTCGGCGGCGAACCGGCGGATCGCTTCGTGGGAGAGAGGGGCGGGAGAGACCACGAAGGACGCCTGGCTGTTGGGCGCGATCGCTTGAAGGCGGTTTCCTTCCGCGACGACTTCTTCGGTGGAAAATAAGGGGAGCATGCCCGGCTTTCCGGGAAGCTCGGCGCGTTTTTCGAAATCGAGCTCCAGGTCCGTCCCGGCGCGGTAGGTGTAGGCCGGCTTGGTGCCGTGCTCGATCACGAGCGGGCGGGGGGCGGCGAGGCTGGCGATCTCGGCGTCGCCGAATTCCCGGAGCAGACCGAAGACATTGTGATCGGCCGGTTCTTTCCAGAGCGCCTCGCGCGGACCGAAGGCCCCGCTGAGGAGGGCGGTGTCGATGCGTTCGTCGAGGGCGGCGGCGAAGAGAGCGAGGCGTCCGCCTTCGCCGTGACCGGCGATGCCCAGGGGGCGGAAGTTTTCCCGCCCGGTGAAAAGACAATCGATCCCGGCCTGGATTTTCAGCACTTCGTAGCCCGTGATCGTTCGTCCCAGAACGAAGGCGGAGCGCTGCACCCACTCGCGGCGGCTGAGGCGATGTTCGTTTTCTCCGCGGTCGACGAGGCGGACGACAAGGACACGGCAGCCGCTTTTCGCGAGAGTGGCGGCGGCGGGAAGGCCGGCCGCAATGTCGTTCGCATCGGGGACGAGGATCACATCGGCTTTGGCTTCGCCCTCCGGCAGATAGAGTTCTCCGTCTCCGTTGACGTCCCCGAAGGCCCGCCACCGGACGTTTTTGATGGAATAGCCCGCTCGTTGTCCGCCGGGGGATTCGAAGAACTGGAGCCGATTCCCGCCCTCCGGCGCATAACGTGTCTCCCGGTCGATCCCCAGCATCCGCGCGAGTCGTTCGCGGTTCGGCTGCACCGACTTCGCGTAGGCCTCGGGCGAGGAAAAATCGCGCTTCCAGAATTTTCCCCGCTCCGCCACGGCTCGTTCGATTTCCCGGTCGAGGAAGCGGTCGTTGGTTTTGTGGAGGAGGAACGAGAGATCGCCGCTTTCCTCCAGCAAGGCCGTGCCGGGCAGTGGTCCGGTGGCGTCGGCGGGCTTCAGGACCGGCCAGGGAGGAGGGTCCTGGGCCGGGAGAGGAAGCAGCGGGAAAAGACAGAGGCAGGAGAGAAGGGCGGTGCGCATCGTCTCCACTGTG
>CAYLJC010000192.1:0-5875 GCA_964383345.1 uncultured Akkermansia sp.
CCTCGGTGGAACCGTATTCCTCCCCCACGATCTGGTGGTCGGGAAAGGCCTCGGCGATGCGTCGGCGGATCAGCGCCTCCGCTTCTCGATCGGCGATCGTCACCGGCGTGTCGTCGGATTTGAAATCCGCTCGCGCCGCGTCGGTGAGAAAATATTCCAGGGTGAGGGCTCCGGCTTCCCGGGCGGTCGTTTCGGCGAAACGGAGATAATCAGCGAGCATGGATAAAAGAGGCGGGGCGCGGCGGAGGGGAAAAAGGGAATCAAGGGGCCACCGATGCCGATGCAGCGGGCCTATCGGGAGCGGGGACGATCTCGACCTTCACTGTGGAGGAGGGTGCGGCGTCCGCGTCGAGGTCGTGGAGGGCATACTGGATACCGTCGAGCATGTGTTGCAACACGGTTTGGTTGGCGAAAGTCATATCATTGTGCCCCAGATTGGTGAAAAAGAGACGACCTTCGCCCAGTTCGCGGCACCAGGAGACGGCCACGTCCGTTTCGGCGGGCGATTTGCCGCCGAGCTTGGGTTTTTCCTTTTCGTTCTCGATCGGCTTGCGGTTCGCCGCTTTCGACATGTCGAGGCTGAGGAGGACGCGGAGCTTGTCCCGACCCTGGAAGCTCTCGGGTTTGTACCAGTAGATCTCGTCCTTGTGCCAGAAACCCTTGCCCCCGAAGGCGGCGTTGAGCGGATGTCCGGGGTCCTCCACCTGGAACGCCCAGGTGCCGCCGGCCGTCCAGGGATGGCCGTTGAAGATCCCGCCGATCATCGCGATGCCCTCTGCCCATTCGTTGAAATTGTCCGCCGCCGCGTGGAATCCGACAATTCCTTTGCCGCCCTTCACAAACTCCAGGATCGCGGTGCGCTGCGCCTCGTCGGGATGGAGTGCGGTGGTGTTGTTGAACAGGATCGCATCGTAGCGAGCCAGATTTTTTTTGGTGAAAACCGAATACTGATCCGCGAAATCGGCGGTGAAGGCCTTCGTCGTTTCGGCGATCCTGCGGATCGCGTGGTTGCCGAAGGGGATGGACGTGTGGATGAAACCCTCACAACGGTAAAAAACGAGGATGCGTCGCTCCGCCCCGGGAGTGGCGGTGGCTTCGGGGAGGGACGCGTCGATCCGGGTCTTGTCCTCCGCTGTGGGCGTGTCGCCGAAACGCGCCGCCGCCCGTTCCTCCCAGGTATGGGGCTTTTTGTCCGCCGCCGCAGTCTGGGCGACGACGAGACAAACCGAGACGAGCGTCAGGGTGGCGGCGAGGAGAGAACTTTTTTTCATATCGGAGGAAACAAGGGGAAAAACCATCCGGGGGCGACTGTAGTGGCTCCGCGGGCGAAGCCACAAGACTAAAGGCCTTTTTTCGCCCGATTGAAGCGACTTTTTCGCGATTCGGGCGGAGTCGGGTCCGCCGGAGGCACCGCTGCCGGTCCCGAGGGCGGCGGGGAGGGCTCGGCGAGAGGTGTTTTTTCCGTCGTCGAGGGGTTCGCCCGGGCGGCGGCGACGGACGGGGGTGTGCCCTTCGTCGCGCGGGGCCGTACCAGCGCACCGAACCGGATCCGGGGCGGAGCCCATCCCGTGCGGGTGACCAGAGCCTCCAGTAAAAAGAGAACCAACACCGCGACGAGCAGCGGCTCGCGAATCGAACGGTACCCCGGTGCCGGTGGTTGACGCCAAGTCTTGCTGAGATCCAGTTGTTCCGTCCCGCCGCTGGCGCGGGCCGTCTCGCGCAACTCCTCGACGCGCTCGCGATCCCATTTCCATTCCCGACCCGAACCCACCGTGACCGGGCCGAAGGGAACCGCCGCGCCACCCACCCGCACCGCGCCGCGCACCGGGACCCCCTCGGCGAGGCGCGTGGTGACCTCGTAATGCCCCGGCGAGATGCGTTCCCAGATCAGCTCCTCGCTTTGGCCCTCGCGGAAACCGCGCTGCAGGACCACCGCGGGCGGCGTCTCCATCAGCCGCGTCTCCCATTCCCCGGCGTCGTAGTAGAGGTCGATGGACAGCTCCGATCCGGTCAGCTCGTGGCGTATCCCCAGGCCCGGGGGCAGCTCGTCGCCCATGAGCCAGCGGGTCAGGGTCTGGACGAAATCGCCCAGCTCCTCCCAGTTCCTCACTCGTTCCGAAAACTCGCCCCCCAGAGGGAAGGCCACCGCCGCAGTGCGACCGATCCCGCGCCGCCCGAACGCCACCAGCGGCGCGGTGTAGCTGTCCGTGGAGACCAGCGCGACCTCGTCACCTTCGCGCAGGTAGCTGAGATTGTAGCCCTCGATCTCACCGAGCCACTCCACCTCGCGGCGTGCCAGTTCATACCAGCGACCCGTCGAGAGCGTTCCGGTGAGCTCTTCGACAAAAGAGGAGCGCGCCACCGTGACCGTCTCCTGCGCGAAAATGTTCGGAATTTCCCCCGGGATTTCGGTGAAAAAGACCCGTCCCGCGCCCCGCTTGGCGATGTCCTCCAGAAAAGCCGCGTCCGCGTTGCTCCTCGTCCCCAGCCCGATCACACTCACCGTCGTCCCGCCGCCCTGCATCTCCTCGATCAACTGCTGGTAGGTTCCCGGTTCTTCCGCGTCGGCCGCGTCGGCGAAGAGGATCATGTGACGCTGGCCCAGCGGGGCCTTCTTCAATTCATCCCAGGCCGCCTTCATCCCCGTGTAGACGAAGATGCCGCCGCCCATGGACTCGATCCGGCGGATGCGGGAAAGGAGTTCGCCGCGACTTTCCCCCACATTGAGCAGCGGCGCGATCTCGTGCGCCGCGCTGTCCACCGCGAAGACCGTCACCGCGTCCATACTCCCGAGCAGCTCCACCGCGCGGGCCGCCCCCTCGTTGGCCAGTTGCATCTTCGAGTGGCCGCTGCTCGTTGTCATCGCCATCGAACCCGAACGATCCATCACGATCGCCATCGCCACCCCCAGCTTGCGATGCTCGCTCTTCAATTCCATCGACACCGGGAGCAGCGGATCCACCGCCGATTCGTAGTAGCCACCCGAGCCGAAACTGCGAGGCCCGCCCGCCATCAGTAAACCACCTCCCTGCTCGTTCACATAAAACGGCAGCGCGTTGAGAAAATCGCCCGGCAACTCGAAAGCCGGGACATTGTTCAGCACCACCGCCTTCGCCCCCGTCAGCGCCCCCGGCGTCAGCGAGAGAGGCTCCACCACCACCGAGACCTCGAACCCCTGCGTCCGCAGGATCGCCGCCACCGGATCCTCCTGATAGCCCGTCACCAGCAGCACCCGCGGCCCCGCCGTGACCTCGATCCAGCGTTCGTTGCGGTTGTTCCCCGCATGAGCGTCCCGCACCGGCTCGATCGCGAACTCGTAGCGATGTGCCCCCGGCGCGGTGATCCGATCCGAGAAACGCAGGTGTCCGATCCCGTCCCGCACCGTGATCTCCCGTCGGAAAAGGACGCCCTGACCGCGCCGCACCTCCAGCGGCACCACTTCGTCCGCCGTCCCCGAGAGCGTCACATCCACCACGAACGGCTCGCCCGGCTGCGTCCGCAGCGGCATATCCAGATCCGAGATCTGAAAGTCCGTCTCCTCCGGTGCCCGCACCAATCGGTAGTCCAGCGGCACGCCCTCGCGAATCAGCTTTTCCGCCACCCCTGTGAGAGGCTCCGTGCTGTAGCCGTCGGTGAACAGGAGGATGCGGTTGTGCCGACCGGGATCCATCCGCGAGAGGGTCTCATGCAGCGCCAGCCCCGTTCGAGTCCTGTCGCGATTTCCCGGGTAGATCGCCGTCTCGGCCCCGCCCGCCGGGATCACCTCGTCCGCGTAGTCCAGCAGATGGAGCCGATGGCTCTCATCCGGACGCGAGCGCTCCAGTAGCGCGCGCCATTCCGATTCCCCCGCATCGACCAGATCCTGCGCCGAGCGCGACCGATCCAACAGCACCCAGAGATCGATCCCGCCCGTCTTCAGCACCACCTGCGGATCGCACAGCATCCCCGTCAGCAGCACCAGCAGGATCATCCGCAGTGGACGCCACAGTTCCAGCCGCCGGAACATCCAACCGACCAGCAGCAGCAGTGGCAGCAGGAGAAAGAACTGGGGGGAGCCGAAAGTCATTGGGGGGAGTGGGAAAGTAGCAAAGTAGCGGAAGATTGGCATCTTTCGCTACCGCAGAACCCCTCAACCCCTCATCCTTCCCACCGAAACGTCACCACCTTCTCGACGTCGGGATGCAGGCTGAGGAAGACGGGGCAAGTCAGGGCGGCGTTTTCGATCGCGCGGCTTTGGGGATGATGGGCGGGGAGGGGGATGGTCATTTCGACGGTGAGCTTGGCGACGCGACGGGGCGGTGCGGGAGTCATCTCTTTGAGGATTCTCACGCGGGTGCCGGTGAGATTGATCTGATGGCGCTCGGCGAAGATTCCCATGATGGTCATCATGCAGGTGCCGAGGGCGGTGGCGAGCAGGTCGGTGGGGGAAAAGCGCTCTCCCCGACCGTGGTTGTCGACGGGGGCGTCGGTCTCGATGAGGCTGCCGGAGGGGCCGTGCTGGGCGGAGCTGCGAAGCTGTCCCTGGTAGGTGGCGTTGATTTCAACCATGTCGGTGGGGGAGGGTTATGGCAGGCTTTTCATGACGCGTCCGGTCAGTTCGCCTTTGAGAGTGATGCCTTGGTCGGTGAATTCGGCGGCGTAGATTTCGAGGTCCTGGGCGAAGCGGGCGGTGGGTGATCCGGTGACCTTGACTCCGCTGAGGCTGACTTCTTTCAGGAAATCCCCGCTGACGAGAACTTCGCGTCCGATGATCGCGACGGGGACGTTGGTGATGGGGACCTTGTAGGTGACGGCCTGTCCGATGTAGAGGGTGGCCGCTTCGGGGGCGGTGTCGACGGTGGCGTCGGGGCCTTCGAGGTTGACGACGGTGTAGCCGTCGGAGACGTAGCGGCCGGGGCCGATGTAGACGGCGGCGGCGGCGAGGGCGACGAGGAGCAGGAGGACCACAACGAGGCTCCCCCCGAGGCAGCCGCAGCAGCCGCAGCTTTTTTTCTTTTTCAAGGGTTCGTAGGGGTCGGTGGGGTGGGTGCGTTCTTTTTTGTTCTTTTTGGAGGATTTTTTTTCGGTTCCATAGGTGGGGCCTTCGTGTTTCAGGTCTTTGAGGTCGGGCGGCCGCGGGGGCGGGGGGGCGGGGATGTCGTCGGGGAGGTTGTTGGCGGGGGTCGGGGTCGGGTCGTCGCTCATGCGGGGGTCAGGGGAAATGGGTATGAGATAGAGTGGCGAAGGAGGCGAGGGGTTTCAAGGCGAAATTGCCCGGTGGAGGGGCGGAGGTCCGCTTGTCGGAAAGGAAAGGCTGTGGGAAAGTAGCGGGGCCTGTCTGATGAAAGCTCCTTTTCCTCCCGATTCCCCGCGCCCTCACAATTCTCTGAAACGCTATTTTATCACGGGGCTGATCTCGATCATCCCGCTGTGGATCACGTGGCTGGTGTTGTCGTTCCTGTTCAAGATGCTTTCGGGGATCGGGTCGCCGTTCGTGAAGTGGCTGGGGAAGCAGGCATCGCCGCGGTTTCCGGCGGTGGCGGAGATGCTGGAGTCGGAGGCGATGCTGTCCGTGGTGGGGGTGGTGCTGGTGGTGGCGAGTTTGTTCCTGCTGGGATGGTTCACGACGAATGTGATCGGACGCAGTCTCTTCAACTTTTTCGAGGGGTTGCTGGATCGCATCCCGCTGGTGAAGACGATCTATGGGTCGGTGAAGAAGTTCCTCCAGGTGCTGCGGGACAAGCCGAAGGGGGATGTCCAGCGGGTTGTGCTGATCAATTTCCCGTCGTCGGAGATGAAGACGGTGGGGCTGGTGACGCGCACGCTGGTGGACAGTGCGAGCGGGCGGCTCCTCGCGGCGGTCTATGTGCCGACGACGCCGAACCCGACTTCGGGG
>CAYLJC010000193.1:0-5867 GCA_964383345.1 uncultured Akkermansia sp.
GCAGCTTCAATAAAAACGCTTCGCGACTGGCAACCTTTCCGGCCCCACTTCACATCTCTCTTCGCGGTGGCAACGTCTATTACAGGCGATTAGCGGAGCGGCTTCTCCGGGTGCTGCCCGAAGGGGCGGCAGAAACGGAAGACCTTCGTGCGATTCTCGCCAGGCCCTGGCCCGAGCGCATGGAACCGGAGGCGTTTTTTTTGAAATGCCTGGAGGTGGCGAGCTTGCCTCCATCCGAAAATCCGACCGATCAGCCGGGACGGACCGCTTTCGCCTGGTGGGCGATCGGTGATGCCCTCGTCGTCCGCGGATGGGGCCAAGGGCGCGAGCGCGTCAGTGCCGAGGCCATCGCAGCGGCTTATCAGCAGTTGGATAGCGTCCATGCTTCGAACGATGGACGAGCCATCGCCGCAGCGGCACGGCTCCTGACTTTCGACAAGTGGACTCGCGAGCACATCCATACGAAAACACTTTTAGAATGGACTCAAACGACGAACGACAGGTTTTTCACCGCCGCTTGCGGTGCCCTTGCAAAACGCGGAGAGTGGGAAGCTCTTACGGAGTTGGGACATGCCAGTTCGGCGGACCGCCGCATTCTCCTGCTACGCCATCTCGCGATCGATTCGGGCACCGGCGGGCAACCATTGCGATTTCCGCAGAGCGATCAGGAGATGGCGCTTTGGATCGAATGCGCGACGGCGGAGCCCGTTCGCACCATTGAAGTCCTCCATTCTGCGGCCAGTCATTATGGCGATGCGGGGAGTTATTTCTGGCGATTCCTCCATACTCCCTTGCGGGATTTCCTCGCGAAAGAGGTATTGGCCCACCCTTTCCGGAGCGCCCCTGACAGGGGCAATACCCTCTCCTTGAGCCGGGTTGTTTCCTTTCTCGCTGCCGGGAAATCAAAAGAGGACGTGGCGCTTTTTCGCTCTTTGCTCGCTCACCCGGCCTACGATGAATTTACCACCAGTTCAGGCGGCGGAGAAATGGTCCGGATGCGTAAGTATCCTGTCCGCAAAGCTGCCCGAAATGCACTCGTGAGAATGCAGGAGATGGTCCCCGCCGACATCGTGCTTGAGGAGGCGATCCCGGAATGAGGTGAAACACCGCTGTTCTTGAGTTCGGTCCACCACGAGATCCGGACTACGTCCCGGTGAGGCAAGCTCCCACCCTCCGCGTTGCAGTTTCCGCAGACTGATACGACAATTGATTTTTTGCACCCTCTCTCCCCGACCATGGCCAAAGCACTGTCCGTCGACCTGATCCGCCTCGCCCGTTTTGCCAATGCGGCCCTGCTCCTGCTCCCGGTATTGTTTTTTGCCGCCGGGTATTATATTTCGTTTTATTTCCATTTTCTCACGGTGGCGTGCCTGTTTCTGCTCCTGGTGAACTTCTCGTACCGGCACGTTCAGAAAGACCACGCTTTGTTGAGGAATTTCGGCCTGCTTGGCCAGGCCCGCTACCTGATCGAGAGCATCGGCCCTGAATTCCGGCAGTACCTTTTTCTCAATGATAGGGAAGAACGCCCCTTTAATCGCGCCGAGCGCAGCGAAGTGTACCGCAAGTCGAAAAACGTCGATTCCTCGGGCTCCTTCGGCACGCTGCTCGACTACGACTCCACCGAGATCAAGTTGCGTCACTCGATGTTTCCCACACGCGCCGAGGAGGTGCTGCCATTCCGGGTCATCTTTGGCGGGAGTCGCGGGGTGGCGCGTCCCTACACGCTGAAAAGACCGATGCTGGTCAGTGCGATGAGCTACGGATCGCTCGGACAAAACGCCGTCCGCGCCATCGCACGCGGAGCGGCCCGGGCCGGCATCCCCATGAACACCGGAGAGGGCGGTTATCCCAAATACCACCTCATGGAAGGTGCCGACATCATTTTTCAAATCGGCACCGCAAAATTCGGCGTTCGCCATCCCGATGGCGACCTCGACGAAACGGCTCTCCGCGACCTCGCCAGTCACGAGCAGATCCGCATGATCGAAATCAAATTTTCGCAGGGGGCGAAGCCGGGCAAGGGCGGGTTGCTCCCCGCCGAAAAGATCATCGCGGAGATCGCCGAATTGCGGGGAGTTCCGATGGGCAAAGACGTGGTCTCTCCGCCCTATCAGAAAGAATGTCGCGACATTCCGTCAACCGTTGCTTTCATCGCCCGGATTCAGGATCTGGTTGAAATTCCCGTGGGGATCAAGCTCTGCATCGGCTCCTTCACGGAGTTCCACGAATTTGTCCGCGAGATGAAACGCCAGGACCGGTTTCCGGACTTCATCACCATCGACGGCGGCGAAGGCGGAACCGGTGCCGCGCCCGCCGCCTTCATGGATCGCGTCGGATTGCCGCTCTATCCGGCCCTCTACGGGGTCGTCAAAATCCTCGAGAGCGAAGCCGTGCGCGACCGGATCAAAATCCTCGCCGCCGGAAAGTTGATCAACGCCGGACGCCAGCTCACCGCTTTCGCCCTCGGGGCCGACGCCTGTTACACCGCCCGTGGATTCATGCTCGCGATCGGCTGCATCCAGGCGCGCGAATGCGGGTCCAACACCTGCCCGGCCGGCATCACCACCCACGATCCCCATCTCCAGGCCGGTCTGGACCCTGAAGTCAAATCCGCCCGGGTCGCGCACTACGTGGAAAACACACAACACGATCTGAAGGAAATGCTGGTGGCGACCGGCAAACGGTGCCCCGGCGAACTGAGCGTGTCCGATCTTTTCATTCCCAGCGGCAGCAACCTGTGGCAATTCGTCAACAAGGAACCGCTCCTGCGCGAAGCGTTTCAAGTGGACACCGAAAGCGCTGCGGACACCTCACTCGTTCAAGCATGAAACCCACCCATCTCCTCAGTTGGACACTGCAACTGGCCACCTCCGCCGTGCTCATCATGGCCTCCGCAGGCAAACTCATGAGCCGTCCCGAGACGGTCGCCACGTTCCAACAGCTCGACTTCGATCCCGGAGGCCGTTATCTTATCGGTGTGTTGGAACTGGCGGCCGCCTTGCTGCTGTTGCTCCCGCAAAGCATCATATGGGGAGCGGTGCTGGGCTGGGGAATCATGACCGGCGCGCTCATTGCGCATTTCACGCGACTTGATTTTCAAAGTGACGCCGGACCACCGGGACTCATGGCCGCCGTCGTCTGGATCTGCTGCGCCGTCGTCATCTTCCTGCGCCGGAAACAATCCCTCTCACTTGGCCGCATGTTCGCCCGATCGGACGACGAAGGCCGCTCGGACGCCCCGTGAGAAAACCGAAAGAAGCGGCGATGGAACCACCTCCGATCCGGCACGTGGTTTCGAGTGCGCGAAAGAGCCGAAAAGGGATTCCCCGGCACAGGGACAGGCAATTTCTCTGCAAATTTGCCCCATGTTGATTATTAGCCTGTCCCTGTCGTCCCTTGTTGCACTGAATTGCCTGTCCCTGTTGCTGTTTTTGGCCCGAAGTGTTCGATTCAAAATCTCATCCTTGGTTTCGATGATGAATGCGGATCGATCATGTCTGCTCTTGCCGTCTGTCTAAACCCGAAACAGATGATGGCGAACCCAAGGAGGTAGCAGAGGAGTGCTCCTCCTCCGAGTTGCAGCACACCGGAAAGCCATTTTTCAGGTCGTTCGTCAGAGGGAACCTGAAATCCCCTCCAAACTGCCCATGTGAGAAAAACTCCGATAGCGATCGGAAAGACCCCGAGAAGACCGACTGCGCAACCTCCCGGAACGGCTTTACTCGGATATGGGTATGACATTGCTTTTCAGGCAGAGCGACCAAGGTCAGTCAGCCGCCAAGACGGCAGGTTAACAGCCTGTTCAAAGTGCGGATGCTATGTGCTACGGAAACCATGGCGGTGCCGGCGGTTGGGCTGCCGCGATTTCGCACCTCGCACCAAGCCGCGCCGGGTTGTGGTTCGGAGTGGATGTGTCAGGGCATCCAGACGATGCCGACGGTCTTGGCGGAGCAGTTTTTCTTGAGGGGAGTGAGACGGATGGTTTCAAAGGTCTCGTCCATGGGATTCATCAGGGCCTTGAGTTTTTCGATCTCTTCTTCGCAATCTTCCTCTATGGCTTCGAGTTCTTCCTGGTAGTCATCGACCTTGGCCTTGGCGCGGGCGACATCGCGGCTTTCTTTCCAAGCGCGCGAGGCACCGGAGACGGCCCCGCGTCCGGCTGTGCTCGAGATGCGTTTTCCGAGGATGGCTCCGAGAATGGTGCTGCCGATGCGCATGGCGGTGTTGATTTTCGCCGCGTTGGCCTGGTTTTTCTGGTCGTCGACACTGTCCATCGCCCTGGCGAGGCGGTCCTCTATCGTTTTGATCTTTTTTTCGTAGGTCTTGCGCAATTCCTCGACCTTTTCGTCACGGATCTCGTGGGCGGCGTGGACGAGGCGGGCGCGGAAGTCACCTTCACTTTCGCCGGGCTCGGAAAAAAGGCCGGTGAGGGGACTTTTGAAAACGGTGCAGCGGTGATTGCTGTAAAGCCAGTCCACAAATTCCTTGGGCAGCGAAGTCCACAGTTTCTGATCGAGAAGCGTCGGGGACAACTCCGAGAAGGAGGCGTCTTCGAGGGGTTCCCTGCCGAGCTGGCTCACGGTGAGTCCGTCGGGCAATTCCATGGTTCGCGACCAGTTTATGCTGCCGCTTCCGGCCTCGATTTCGTGGATCATCACGGCGGCCTCAGTGCCGTGGATGTTTTTGGAGCGGTCTTCGTAGCGAACCTCGCCGATGCGGATGACGGCGGGCTGATAGTTGATTTCGCGGGCGGGAAGACCGGCGTCGGCGGGCACAAAAAATTCGTCCACGCCGCGGGGAAGACGAGGGCGCATCGAGCGGGGAGCGGATGGAGGGGCGGCAGGCGGGGGAGTTGTGGCGGAGGGGATGGCTGCCGCTGCGGCGGGAGTGACGGTCTTGGCGCGGCGTCCGTCCATGAGCTGTTTGATCTGCCCCCGTGCCAGCGGACCGGTGAGATAACTCATGACCCAGCGCACGTGGAAAACGGTGGGGGCGTCGTCGTTGATGTTGTTCATCAGGAAAACGCGCGATCCGAGGCCGGCGAGCAGTTCCTCCATCTTTTTCCGGTTGAATCCGCTGTGGTTGCTCGCGGCGGCTCCTTCGAGGCCGTCGAGGACACGCGCTTTATCGCGTTCGGTCTGGAGGCGTCCGAGCCACCAGGTCCCGATGTTGGAGAGGGCTTTGTAGTCGAGATCGACAGGGTTTTGGGTCGCGAGGAGCACTCCCAAACCAAAGGCCCGGCCCTGTTTCAGCATGGTCATCATCGGTTTTTTCGAGGGGGGCATCGCGGAGGGCGGGAGATAACCGTAGATCTCGTCCATGTAGAGGAGGGCGCGCAGGCTCGTGGTGCCCTTCTGCGAGCGCATCCAGCCGAGCATCTGGTTGAGGAGCAGGGAGACAAAAAACATGCGCTCGGAATCGCCGAGATGGGCGATGGAAAAAATGGAGATGCGCGGTTTGCCCTCGGGAGTGTGGAGCAAACGTTTGATGTCGAGGGCCTCGCCCTGGAGCCAGGTGGAAAAACCGGGCGAGGCGAGCAGGTTGTTCATTTTCAGGGCGAGATCGAGCCGGCTTTTCTGCGGGCAGACGGTCTCCAGATCCATCACTCCGATTTTGTCAAAGGGAGGCACCTGGATCGAGCGGATGAGGGTTTCGAGGGTGACGCCGTGACCGGCTTTCCAGGAGTGGCTGAAGATGTTCGAGAGCAGAATGTGTTCGGGATCGCGGATCGGATCGGCGTTGTTGCCCACAAGTGAAAGCAGGCTGGAGACGGTCGATTCGAGGCGCTCGGCGAAGGCCTCGCCGTCGTCGAGAATTTCAAAAGAGGGCACGTCGAGTGAACTCAGGATGGAAACCGGCAGGCCCGC
>CAYLJC010000194.1:0-2581 GCA_964383345.1 uncultured Akkermansia sp.
CTCGTCGACGCTGTGAGATATAACGTCATTGTTTCGGTGCGATTTCCTGCGAATGGCAGGTGTTTGCGGCGATTGTCTCTACACTCCCCGCCACAGCACGCTGTGGTGGAGACTTTAGCCCAAAAGGAACGAAAGAAAGCGGCCGTTTTTTGAGCCGAATCGCGAAAGTCGGGCTGGTGCACTGCTCACCTTCGACCCCAAGGAAGGGCGCTTTGTAAGCGCCCGGCAAGCCCCGCCCTCAAGCACCGCCGGGTCATAATTAGCCTGTCCCTGCCCGCCTCCGATTTTCAATTTTCCTGATATTTTCAGTGGATTGGAATCGAATGTGCGATGTTCTGGCACGAGAAAGAGGAGGCGATGCGCAGGCTCAGACGATTCAATTCCCCAATGAGGAAGATCAGGAACCCAATCCGAAAAAATCCAAATCGTGATCGCTTGGCTGCATTTCAAACCGAGACTCCGCGGCGGCCCGAAGGAAAGGGAAGGTGGCTCGACCCAGATTTGAACTGGGGACACAAGGATTTTCAGTCCTCTGCTCTACCAACTGAGCTATCAAGCCTTGCCTTTCCCGGAGAGATCCGCCGCAGCGGATTTCGGTGGGGAGGGAATTAATACGCGGGAGAACGCGAAAAACAACCAGAAAATGCCGCGAATTCACGCGGGATCTGAGTTTTACAGCACTTTCACCGCAAAGCGGGCGTAGTGGATTTCGCTGTCGGGATCGTGGGCCTGGATCCCAAAAGTGCCTTCCCCGAGCTTGCGTCCGGCAAAACCGGGCGAGGTCGGTCCGCCCTCGGGTTCGGTGTAATCGACGGTGGTCTCGCCGTTGACGCGGATGTGGATGCGTTTGCCCACAACGGTGATGTGGTAGTCGAACCACTCGCCGTCGGTGCTGGGGGCCTTTTCGCGGATCTCATTGTCGCCGCCCTTGGGTTCTTTTTGTCCTTCCTGGAGGACCACGATGTTTTTCACCCCGTAGAGGCTGCCGGTCTTTTTCGGGTCCTTGTGAGTGGAATTCACCTGGCACTCGTAGCCCTGCTCGGGCCAGCCTTCGGCCTGGTAGGCGGTGTGGAAGTAGACGCCGCTGTTGGCACCGGGCATCGTTTTGATGCGGACTTTCAGCTCAAAATCCTTGAAGGTGCCGCCGTTGACCGGCCCGGTGTAAAAGAGGTGACTTTTGCCGCCCTTCACAACGAGAGTGCCGTCCGCGACGGAAAAGGATTCGGGGTTTTCCTTCGAGATGGTCCAGCCTTCGAGGTCTTTGCCGTTGAAAAGCTCGACAAAACCCTCCTCCGCTTCTGCGGCGACGGCCGTGCCGGATTCTGAACCGCAGGAACCGAGCGAGAGCGCCGCGGCGCACCCGAGGGCGGGGAGGAGGAAATGCATTCTCATGGAAAGAAGTAAGCCAGCGGGGCTCTTTCCGTGCAAGAACGAAATTGCGCCGGACGGGAGTCCTCCCCCCGGGAAAGAATCCGGTTGCTTCCCGGTCATCTCAGACCTTCTTATCCGAAAATGTCGGAACCATCTTTGAAAATCGGCCTGGCGGGCTTTGGCAACGTCGGGGCAGGTGTCTATAAAAACCTTGATAAAAACCGCCATCTTCTGCGCGAGCGCACGGGCTGCGAACTCGAGATCACCAAAATCGCGGTGCGCGATCCCAAGAGGCCCCGTGCCTATGCCCTGCCCGCAGGCATCGTCACGACCGACCTCGATGATCTCGTGAATGATCCCGACATTTCCATCGTGGTCGAGCTGATCGGCGGAACGGACCGCGCCTTCGACCTGGTCAAGACGGCGCTGGAGAACGGCAAGGCGGTGGTCACGGGGAACAAGGCCCTCCTTGCGGAGCGCGGGCAAGAGCTCTTTGCCATCGCCGAGGCCAATGACCGGCCGATCCACTACGAGGCCGCCGTGGCCGGCGGCATCCCCATTATCAAAATGGTGCAGGAATCGCTCATCGGAAACCACATCCAATCGGTCGTGGGGATCATCAACGGAACCTGCAACTACATTCTCACCCGCATGACGGAGGCGGGGCTCACCTACGAGGCGGCCCTCGCGGAAGCGCAGGCACTCGGCTACGCGGAATCCGATCCGACCCTCGATATCAACGGCTGGGACGCCGCCCACAAGGCCATTATCCTCGCTTCGCTGAGCTACGGACGCTGGGTCCCCTGCGACAAGATCCAGGTCGAGGGTATCGAAAATATCAAGGCCGAGGATATCGCTTTCGCGGCGAAACTCGGCTACACCATCAAGTTGCTCGGGGTCATCCAACTGCACGAGGAATCCGGCTCCATCGAGGTGCGGGTGCAGCCCTCGCTGATCCCCGCAAAACACATCCTCTCCTCGGTCAAGGGGGTCTTTAATGCCATCATGGTCCAGGGGGATATCGTCGGGAGCACGCTGTTCTACGGTTCCGGGGCGGGGCAGGATCCCACCTCCAGCTCGGTCATAGCCGACATCGCCGATGCCGCGATGTGGAACCAGCCCGCCCGCGGAACCGGTTTCGCGACCCATCATCTCTACGGGGAAACCCTGCCCATTGCCGAAAGCGTTTCCAAATACTATCTCCGCGTCG
>CAYLJC010000194.1:2591-5844 GCA_964383345.1 uncultured Akkermansia sp.
AGGCCGAGGACAAACCGGGAGTCCTCGCCCGCATCGCCACGGTCCTCGGCGAGTTCGAGATCGGAGTTCTCTCGGTGATCCAGCCGGAAGATCACGAGGAAAAATACGCACCCATCGTTCTGATGCTGCACTACGCCCCCTATGGCATCATCCGCGAGGCGCTCGAACGCATCGCCCGGCTCGATTGCGTGAGGGATCGCCCCGTCCTCCTCCGCGTCGAGGACATTCCCTGAACGCGGCGGGAACCGCTCCGTTTGCCCTCCCGGCAACGACAAAGGCAGCTCTCCCGACCATTTTCCGTTTCCATCTTTCAAAAACCACCTACCCTTAGACCCATGGAATTTGTTTCAACCCGCGGAGGCGGCTCCCCAGTCAGTTTTACCGAAGCCCTGGCAAGAGGACTCGCCCCCGACGGAGGCCTCTACGTCCCTCGCCATCTCCCCCTCCTCGCGAGCAATCTGCTCGTGGAAGACGCCCTCCCCTACCCCGCGCTCGCATGGGATTTCCTGAGCCTCTTCGACACCGAGCACGACAGCGAGCTTCTCATCGAGATCATCGACCGGAGCTACGGGAACTTCAGCGATACGATGAACGCGCCGCTCCAGCAGCTCGCGGACAATCTCTTTGTCCTCGAACTCTTCCACGGCCCCAGCCTTTCCTTCAAGGATTTCGGCCTGCAGCTCATCGGGAACCTTTTCGAGGAACAAATCGAGCGCACCGGCACCCCCATCAACGTGCTCGGCGCCACCTCGGGCGACACCGGCTCCGCCGCGGTCCACGGTCTCCTCGGCAAAAAAGGAGTCAACGTCTTCATCCTCTATCCCGAAGGCCGCATCTCCGACCTCCAGGAACGCCAGATGACCTGCACCGGAGCCGGGAACGTGTTTCCCATTCCCATCCAAGGCACCTTCGACGATGCCCAGGCCATCGTGAAGGAGCTGATGACCGACCTCGAGTTCAAAGAGCGGAAGCACCTCTCCGCGATCAATTCGATCAATATCGTCCGCATCCTCGCCCAGTGTGTGTATTACATCCACGCCTACACCCAGTTGCCGCCCGACAACCGCGACGACGTCAACTTTGTCGTGCCCACGGGGAATTTCGGCAATATTTTCGCCGGCTGGATGGTTCACCAGATGGGCCTCCCGGTCGATCAGTTTGTTGTCGCCACCAATCAGAACGACATCCTCCACCGCCTTTTTAATAGCGGGGAATACCATCCCGATGTGGTCCGCCCCAGCCACGCTCCCTCCATGGACATCCAGGTGGCCTCGAACTTCGAGCGGTTCCTCTACTACCACAACGAAAAGGATGCCAAGGCGACCCTCGCCCTGATGGAGCGGTTCCAAAAAGACGGCTCCCTCACCATTCCGAACTTCCATTCCAGCAATTTCTCCGCGACCCGCAGCAGCGACGAGGACATCCTCGCCAACATCCGCCGGGTCAAAGAGGACTACGACTACGTGATCGATCCCCACACCGCCTGCGGATTCCAGGATCTCAATCCCGACAAAACCCAGGTTGTCCTCGCGACCGCCCATCCGGCGAAATTCCCGGAGGTCATCAAACAGGCCATCGGCGAAACACCGACCGAACCGTCTCTCGTCGCCCTCGGGAAAAAGAAAAAAGTCACCTATCCGCTCGAAGCCACCGCCACGGCAGTGCGGCGGTTCCTCGAAGAGAAGGGGCTGTGATTTCACCGGGTGGCCAACAACCTCCCTGGTTTCTCTGCCTCTTTTCCCCGGCCCTCCCTCGCGACGCCCCTGGGTTCGTCATGTCCGGCTCCACTCCGCCACCCAAAAGCATTCGTTCGGATTCCAGCTCCTTCGAACTCACTCCGGGGGGAGTCCTGCTCTACCGCGGTGGGCGGAAGGAGCTCGCACGAGCTTTTGCCAAGGGCGACGCGGCGGGTCTGGTCGCTCTCGGAGGCCACCTTTCCGGTGAAGCCCCCGATGACAGTCTTCGGTATTGGAAAACGCTCGCCGACAGCTTCGTCCGTGAACTTTGCCAAATCCCCGACGGCGTGGACCTTTTGCCGGAGATCCCCCCACCTGATGCCACCACTCTCGCCGACTGGATTCTTGATGCGCCCCCGATGCGCGGAGCGGAATACCTTTCCGAGGAAGTCATTCGTTCCCTTTGGCATCGACTCGAAGAATGGACGCGCGAATGCATCGATGGCCGGCAAACCATCGCCGCTTTTCTCCAGACATACGCACCGGCCTGGTCGCGGGTGGGCCGTGTCACCCTTCATCTCGCGGAAAACAAAGCGGATCCGGAAAACCCCTTCGCCTTCCTCGCGACCTATGCCTCGGGCCTCTCCCTGTCGGGGAGGCTCAGCCAGCTTCCTCTCGGGAGAGCGTTGCAGGAATACGGTGGGGCAAAAGACAAACAGGCCCTGCTCAAGCTTCTCACCCCCCTCCACGCCGCCGCGAAGACCTGTCCCCTGATGACCCGCCTCATCGAGAGCGGGGACGTCTTCCATCCCCTCGCTTGGACTCCGCCGGAGGCCTACCATTTTCTCCAATCCGTCCCGAAATACGAAGAGTCCGGCCTGCTCGTCCGGCTGCCGAACTGGTGGAGGAAACGCGGCCCCCGTCCGCAGGTCTCCGCCGTCGTCGGCCAAAAGAAGGGGGCCGGGATCGGTCTGGACGCGCTGCTCGATTTCAAACTTGAAGTCGTCGTCGAGGGCAAGTCCCTCTCGAAAAAGGAGATCGACGCCCTCCTCGCGGGCGACGAGGACGGCCTCGTTTTTTTCCAGGGGCAGTGGATCGAGGTGAACCGGGAAAAACTCAACGAAGCCCTCGACCACTGGAAAGCCATCGCCGCCGACGGCATCCCCTTCATCGAGGGCATGCGTCTGCTCGCCGGTGCGCCCGCCGACCTCGGGAACGCCGCAACCGGGGAGGAGGAGCGGGAGTGGGCCCATGCCCGCGCCGGAGACGAACTCGCCGCGACCCTGCGACGCCTCGCCATGCCCGAGGCCGCCCCACCGCCCGCCGGATTGCATGCCACCCTGCGCCCCTACCAGGCCAAGGGCCTCGACTGGCTCTGGTTCTGTGCCAACACCGGTCTGGGGGCCTGCCTCGCCGACGACATGGGCTTGGGGAAAACCATCCAGGTTCTCGCCGCCCTGCTCCGGCGGCAGGAGGAGACGCCCGGCGGCCCGCCCGCCCTGCTCATCGTGCCCGCCTCACTCATCGGAAACTGGAAACGCGAGGCCGAAGTTTTCGCGCCCTCGCTGCGGCTGCAC
>CAYLJC010000195.1:0-5836 GCA_964383345.1 uncultured Akkermansia sp.
AATCCCGGCAGGTTTTTGTTTTCCGATCCGAGTCCGTAGGTGGTCCAGGATCCCATTGAAGGACGACCGGCACGGGGCGATCCGGTATAGACGAGGAGCTCGGCGGGCGCGTGGTTGAACTGGTCGGTGTGGATCGAGTGGACGACACAAATTTCGTCGGCGATGCCGTGGAAGTGCGGAATCGCATCCGACATCCACATGCCCGCTTCGCCGTGTCGCGACCACTTTCGTGGTGATTGCAACAGCTTCGGCACCCCGGTGGTGAAAGCGAAGGTCTTGCCCGCGAGAAATTCATCGGGACAGTCTTTTCCGTCATACTTCGCCAGGGCGGGCTTGTAATCGAACATGTCGAGATTCGGCGGCGAGCCGGTCATGTGCAGATAGATGACCCGTTTGGCTTTCGCTGCGAAATGCGGCGTTTTTACGGCGAGCGGATCCCGTCGGCTCGCGGCGGTAGCACCACGGGCGAGGTCCCCGGCCATCATCGCATGAAGCGCGATCCCCCCGACCCCGGCGGCGGACTGACGCAGGAAATGACGGCGGGTCTGCAAGCGGATTTGTTCGAGGGCGGGATTCATCGGTGCTGATTGGAGCGGAATGGCAGGGTTCGACGGGCAAGGGCGGATCAACGTTTCAGGAACATTTCGTCGAGGTTCAGGATCACGTTCGCAACCACGGTCCAGGCGGCGAATTCAGGGAGCCTCTTCCGGTCCGGCACCGGGCCGAGCGGTTCTTCGGCGATCTTTGCCGCCTCTTCCGGATGGGCCGCGTAGTCGGCGTGGCTGGATTCGTAGAGCGCGGCGAGTCGCTTCACTTCGGCGGGACGGGGTTCGCGGGCGAGGCTCTCGCGGATCGCGTAGCCGAGTCGCTGCGACAAGGTGCTTCCTCCGTTTTTCAGAATCTTGCGCCCGAGCGCCTGGGCGGCCTCCACATAAACGGGATCGTTCAGGGTCACGAGCGATTGCAGGGGCGTGTTGGTCCTCCCGCGGCGCACCGTGCAGACCTCGCGGTTCGGCGCGTCGAAGGTGGCCATGGAGGGGTAGGGATTGCTGCGCCGCCACGACGTGTAGAGGGCGCGGCGGTAGCGGTTTTCGCCCTTGCTGTCGACCCAGTCGGTCTTGCCTCCGAAGGCGGCCTTGAGTCCTCTCTCGGGCTGCGGAGGATGTACCGGGGGTCCATACATCTCATCGCTGAGAAGACCGCTCACGGCGAGGGCGTTGTCCCGCACCTGCTCGGCGGAGAGGCGGAATCTCGGACCGCGGGCGAGGAGGCGATTGAAAGGGTCCCGCTCCTGCTGCTGCGGGCTTGTCTTTGAGGACTGGCGGTAGGTCGCCGACATCGCGATCTGCTTGAGGAGTCGTTTGATGTCCCAGCCGTTTTCCTGGAAATCCACCGCGAGCCAGTCGAGCAGGTCCGGATGGGAGGGCGGTTCGCCCTGGGAACCGAATTCCTCGCTTGTCTCGACAATGCCGATGCCGAAGAGTTCCTCCCAATGCCGGTTGACGACAACCCGCGCGGTGAGCGGATTGTCCTCGTCCACGAGCCATTTTGCCAGCGCCAACCGGTTGCGGGGAATCCCTTTTTCGAGCGGATGAAAGACCGCCGGCACCCCCTCGCTCACTTCGGGGCCGAGGCTCGTGTAATTTCCGCGCAATTGCACAAAGGTCCGGCGTCGCTGCTCGGGCGGGAGATCCCGCATGATGGGCACGGTGCTGGCGGGTTTGGCCTCGGCGAGACGTTTTTCCAGTTTCGCCAATTCCTCCTCCCCGGCGGCGGAGGCCCCGCCGGCGGTGGCGAGGGCCTTTTTCAAACGGCTGATTTTTTCCCTCCACTCCCGTTTCTCTTCTTTCTGCTGATCGGTCCACAGTTCGAGGACGGGAGCCTCATCCTTGCGATCCGCGTCTTCGCTCTGGTTGAAAAAGGCAAAAAGCTGGAAGTATTCGGCGTGTGTCAGGGGATCGAATTTATGGGTGTGGCATTGTGCGCAGGCCATCGTCGTGCCCATCCAGGCGGCCATCGTGGTGTTGACCCGATCGACAACCGCCTCGTTGCGGAATTCCTCGTCGTTGGTGCCGCCTTCGCTGTTGGTCATCGTGTTGCGATGAAAAGCCGTCGCGATGAGCTGGTCGGTGCTCGGGTTTTCCAAAAGATCGCCCGCGATTTGCTCAATCGTGAAACGGTCAAAAGGCATGTTTTGATTGAAGGCGCGCAGCACGTAGTCCCGGTAGGCCCAGATCGTGCGGAGCGGATCATCGGCGTATCCGGCGGAGTCGGCATACCGCGCCAGATCGAGCCAGACCCGCGTCCAGCGCTCCCCGTAGGCGGGTTTTGCGAGGAGCCGGTCGAGATAGTCTTCGTAGGCCTGCGGCGAGGGATCGTTGACAAAGGCGGCGACCTCCTCCCAGCTCGGCGGAAGGCCGGTGAGGTCGAGGGCGGCACGCCGGGCAAGGGCATGACGGTCCGCCTCCGCCGACGGAGCGAGCCCCTCGCTCTCGAGCCGGGCGAAAACAAAATGATCGATCTCATTCACCGGCCAGTCCGGATCCCGCACCCCCGGCACTTCGGGGCGGACCGGTTTTTCGTAGGACCAGTGTTTTGCGTAGGGGGCCTCCTGCGCTATCCATTTGCGGATCAGGGCCACCTCCGCCCCGGTGAATCGGCTCCCCTTCCCCGCCGGCGGCATGAGATCGTCGTCGTCCGGGGCAAGGGAGATGCGGTGGAAAAGTTCACTCTCCTCCGCTTTCCCCGGAACGAGGGCAGCATACCCGCCGAGATCCCTCAGGGCGCCCTCACGGGTGTCGAGCCGAAGATTGGCCTGGCGTTCCGCCTCGTCGGGACCGTGACAGGCAAAACAACGGTTTGAAAGGAGGGGACGGATATCACGGTTGAAATCGACCTTTTCCTCTCCCGACACCACTCCGCAGAGCATCACCGCAAACCAAGCGGAGGCACGGCAACAGAGAGGCATCGTCTTTCTGGTCATCAATTCCGGTGTGTGAGCGGGAGGGAATTCTGGAAAAATCCCCCACCCCATGCTTTCTACATCACTGCCGACCGCCCCGGAATATTACGAAATATACGAAATTCCGGCCAATGCGCCGGTGCCATGGGATCTGCCGCAAGCATACGAAAAAAGGCCGGGGAAGGATATGGCCTGACCGCGCCTGAGACGTCGGCAGCGCCGGCCCGCGTCGGAACCTTCAGGGAACTCCGGTCACTTTTCACTTGGCCGGAACCCGGTGGAGCCGGGAGACATGGATGACGAGATTTTCCGCCGTCGAGTTCGCATCCACGGTTCCCTCGGCAATGACGCGGTCCATTTCCGCCAGGCCGGAGATTCCCTTGAGGCTTTGCCCGACAGGACGACCTTGGGCATCGGACACCTGGAGCGTCAGTCGCATTCCTTTGAGCGTGTCCGGGTCCGCGCAACAGGCGTCCCACGGGGTCGGACACTTGTCGTCGGGAATCTTGTCGCAGGTCTCCATCGCGAGATCACCGAGAACCACCGAGGCGAATCCCTCGGCAAAGGGAGACATCGTCCCCGCCACGATCCCCTCCACCGTGACTTTTTCACCGGGCTTGGCGGTCTTGCGTGCTTCAACAACGGAGGTCGCGCCATCGGGGGCGACGGGAGAAAGGACCGCCTGGATCGCCGGATCGGGAGGCGCGACCGAGGTCCCCGCGTCGGAGTTCTTTTCCGAGTCGCCGCAAGCGACAAAAAAAGAAGCGGCGAGGAGGGGCAGTAGTGCTGTGGTATTTATTTTCATGGTATTGTATCAGGGTTTGGGTTTTTTGGGATTTTGCAAAAATCAGCGCGAGCGCAGGGCGACGGGGATGGGAGCCATGAGACATCGCCAGGCCGGCGGCAGGGCACCCAGGGTCCCGAGAAGCAGCGCCGCCCCCAGTCCGAGGACAAGCACGGGGGCGGAGAGGGTGAGTTCGAAAGTTCCCATGGAAAAGGGAACTTTCACCCCTTCAAGCACGACCACCGCGAGAACGGAGGCGAGGAGGGTTCCCGCCAGCGTCGCCACGAGACTTTCCTGGACGAGGGACAGCAAAATCGCGGGCCGCGAATACCCGAGCGCCTGCAGGGTCGCGAGTTCCCGGATGCGCGAGGCAAAAGCCGCGTAGAGCACGTTGATTCCGCCGAAGACCGCCCCGGTCGCGACGAGGGCCGCCGTCAGCCAGGTCATCATCCGGATCGGGCCGAAGAACTCCGAGAGCTTCGCATAATAGTCCGTCTCGCGGATCGCGATGAGTTCGAGATCGAGCCGTTGTTTGGCAAAGAGATCGGCCTCGGCAAAATTTTCCGGTTTCTCCAGACGCACCACAACACAGGAGAGGGTGTCCCGCTGGACCAGAGTCATCAGATCGGTGAGGTCCATCCAAATCTCCGACTCCATCACCGTTCCGGGAGCGGCAAAAACACCGGAGACGGTCAGTTCCGCCCCTTCAAAGCGGAGTTTCGCCCCCGGCCGCAGGTCTCCCTCGTCGAGTCCGAGAGTGTGCGCGGCGAGCCGCCCCACAAGGACTTCTCCGGAACGGGGATACTCTCCCTCGACGAGCCTGACCTCGCGATGCACCTCGAAGGCGGCGGGGCGGACTCCCCGCGCCAGCGCCTGCGCCCCTTTCTTCCCGGCGACGTCAAAGAGTCCCATATAATGCACTTCTCCCGAGACCGCCGCCACACCCGCGCGCATCGAAATGCCCCGGACTCCGGCGGCAATCCGGGAGGCGGCGTCCGCGCTGATTTCGCTGCGCTCCACACTTTCCTCCGATCCGGCACCAAGGAAAATGACGTTGCGATCCGCCCCGCTGCCTCGCAGGAGTCCGTCCATTCCCTGGTTGAAAGCGCCCGCCGCGAAGAGGAGGAACACCACAAGGACCGCGCCGCCCAGTTTTTGCAGGAGTCGGCCCGGGTCCCGGAAGAGATTGCGAATGGCGTAGGCGAACGGAAGCATGGCGGGGAGAAAATGAAAATTCAAGCAAGGCGCAGCGAAGCGACAATGGGACGTCTCGTGGCCACCACGGCGGGCCAGAGGGAGGCGACAAGCCCTAGCAGCACCGCAATGACAAAACCACCCATGATCGTGGCGGGATCGGGTTGGAGTGCGAGGGTGAGCCCCTCGTTCCCGAGAGTGAATCGCTTTATTTTGAAAAAAGCCCAGGCCGCACCGTTGCCGCAGAGGCCCCCGAACAGCCCGAGAACGGATCCCTCGCACAACATCATCACCGCGATCGCCTTGCGTGAAAATCCCATCGTCTGGAGCACCGCGTTTTCCTGGACTCTGCCCCGAACGACGAGGAGAAGGGCGTTGGCGACAAGGGCCACGACAGCCAGCACCGCCGCGTATCCGAGCCAGCGGGTGAATCCCACCATCTCAATGAGATCCCTTGCGCTCTGGGCAAAAAAAGCCCGCTCGGGTTTGGTGTCCGTCGGTGCCGCGTCGTTCTGAAACAGTGCGTCGATCGCCCCGGCGACTTCGTCGGGGTCGGCCGACTCTTCGACCCGCACGCTGAACTGGGTCACCACCCCCAGACCGAGGCGCGAGGACTGCTGCAAAAATGCCAAGGGCACGTAGGCGACACCCTCGTTTTGGGCCGAAGAGGATCGGATGATCCCCGAGACTTTCACACGCACCCCCACCGCTTCGAAATAATCCCCCGTCTTCAACTGGCGGCGGGCCGCAAAATGTTCACCGAGGAGCGCACCGTCGCTGCTCTCCGCCCAATCGTCAAAAGACCCTGCCACCATCTCAAAATCGGGGTAAAACTCCCTCAGTTTTCCGGGGGGAACACCGCGAAAAGTGATGACATCGAGACTGGCGCCACAATG
>CAYLJC010000196.1:0-5831 GCA_964383345.1 uncultured Akkermansia sp.
TTGGCGGTGGAGTGGCTGTCTTCGAATCCGAATCCTGACAAATGCACCGTCGGGTCGCCGTCGGGGACATCGTCGCCGTTGGCGTCGGGGTAGAAGAGCAGATAGGGTGAGTTGAGAACCCAGACACCGCCTTTGCCGGGCAGGACCGCGTTGGCCATGTTCAGCCCATCGAGAAAAATCTCGCGCGAATCGTAGCGCCCGTCGCCGTCGGTGTCCTCGTGAATGGTGACGAGATCGGCACCCCGGTCGTGGTTCGGCGGAGCCAGCGGCACCTTGTCGTAGTGGGCACGGTAGTAGCGGTCGCGGCTGAGCATTTTCAATCCGGCGGGATAGGGATACTGGTTCGAGTGGATCACCCAGAGCCGTCCGCGGGCGTCGTAGCTGAAGTGGAAGGGCTGGGTGATGTCGGGTTCGGCGAGGATCTGCTCCATGGTGAGGCCATCCGTCGTGGTGAAGGTCTTCGCCGCCTCCTCGGGGGAAAGCTTGGGACCGTGGACCTGCTCGGCGCGGCCGAGGACGCGGTTGGACTCGCGGAATTCTTCGAAGGTGGCCCGGGCCGGTTTTTCGGCGAGGGCCTTGCCGGGGGTGTACTCCTCGCCGGAGAGCATTTCCCATTCGCCTTCGAAGATGCATTCCCAGAAATAATTCATCAGGAAAGGGGCCTCCTGACGAAAGCCGACCGCTCCATCGACCGGGGAAACCTTCACCGCGATCTCGTTCCACTGTCCTTTTACCAACGTGCCGACGGGCACTTTGTAGCGGATGATGCCCGGCTCGCTCCCCCCGCCGATTTTCACTCCGTTGACCCAAATTTCGTGGGTGCCGGGCAGATCGCTGAAATTAAATCCGACCGATTCCTCGAAGAGATTGCGCTCGTGTTTTGAAAAAAAACTGTCGTGGGGCTTGACCCAACTGCGCAGCCAAACCGTTCCCTCGGCGGGAATGGCACCGGGGACTTTGGCGACTTGCCAGTCGGCCGCGGTGGTCGGGAGGACGGTCGCGAAAGCGAACAGGGTGGAGAGAGCGAGGAGACAGGGTTTCATGGGAGGATGGTGAAGCGGCGGAATGCTTTGCGGGAGAGGAACTCAAATCGTCACGAGCGCTCCGGTGCGCGCCGATTCCTCGGCGGCGAGACAGGCGCGGACGGCTTCGCGGGATTCTTCGGGGGTGATGACGTCGGGATTTTCTCCGGTCACGATGCAATTGGTGAAGTAGGCCAGTTCGTCGCGCAGGGCACCGCGGAGCTGGCCGTGGATCATCGGCCAATAGGTCGTGTCGGGGCAGCGCGCCCCGTCTTTGTCGACGACCATCAGGTTGGGATGGGTGTCGTGAATGGAGATGGATCCCTCGGTCCCGATGATCTCGAGGCGCTCGTCGATCTGGAAGGGGGTGGTGTCCGGCAGACACCAGACCGATTCGAGGATGCAGGAGGCTCCGCTCTCGAGACGGTACATGACCTGCCCGAGATCGGGATGGGTGTGTTCCCGCACCCGCACGGTCTGGGCATAGGCGGTGACGGCGCGGGACTCGCTGAACCAGAACATCAGGTCGGTGTCGTGGACCCCGTCGCCGATGATGGGTCCGATTTTGTCGAGCACGCTGGCCCCCACCCAGGCGGGCAGGTTGCGTCGGGCGTACATGGAAATGATTTTGCCGATTTTTCCCGCTGCGATTTCCTGTTTGGCGGCGGCGTAGCGGGGATTAAAACGGCAAATGTGCCCGGTCATGAAAATGCCCGATGCGGCCTTGGCGGCGTTCACGATGAGATCACAATCGGCCACGGTCGAGGCCATCGGCTTTTCGAGAAAGACGTGCTTTCCGGCCTCCAGCGCGGCGACGGCAGGATCGGCGTGCTGGTCCCACATCGTCGTGATGCTGACCGATTCGATCTCCGGATCGGCGAGCATGGCGTGGTAGTCGGTGTAGGTTTTTGCCACTCCGAACCGGTTCGCCACCTCGGCGAGGCGTTCGGGATTCCGCGTGCAGACGGCGGCAATCTCGACGTTGGGAATCGCCGCCAGCGCCTCACAATGTTTTTCCCCGAACCAGCCGAGGCCGAGGACCGCATGTTTCACTTTTTTCATGGTTTTTGTTGGTGTGGAGTGGGATCGCAGGGTCAAAATCAGTCGTCACTCGTTCCGTTTTTTCCACCTTTCACCGGCAGGGCTCCGCCTTGCTCACCACGGCGGCAGGGCCATGGTCCCGCCGTCGAGCACGATGCTGGTGGCGTTGATGTATTCCGCATCCTCGCTGAGGAGGAACGCGGCGGTCTTCGCGATGTCTTCGGGCTGTCCGAGTCGGCGCACCGGTATTTTTTTGGCCACTTCGGCGTAGAGTTCTTCGACCGGTTTGTCCCAGCCTTCGCAGGTCTCCGCGAGCATGGGGGTGTCGATGGTGCCGGGGCAGATTCCGGCGACACGCACCTTGCCGGCGTGGTCGGCGGCGAGACAGCGCACCAGCGATTCGAGCGCACCTTTCGAGGCGCAGTAGAGGGCGTGGGCGGGGAATCCGATGAAGGCCGCCACCGAGGTGGTGATGAGAAAAACGCCTTTGCCGGTCGCCTCCAGCGCGGGGATGGCGTGTTTGGCGGTCCAGAAGACACTCTTCACATTCACGTTCATGATCTTGTCCCAGATCGCCTCGTTGAATTCCGCGACGGTCCCCTTGCCCCAGACGCCGGCGTTGCAATGGACTCCGTCGAGCCGGCCATAGGCGGAGAGGGCAAAATCGACCATCGCCTTCACCTGGGTCTCATCCGAGACATCGGCGTGGACAAAGCGCACTTCCCGTCCGGCGGCGCGAAGTTCCGCTTCGAGGGCTTCGCCGCGCTCCTGCTGGTTCGAAGCGGCCACAACTTTGGCCCCGAGGGAGGCGAAATGCCGGGCGCAGGCTTCTCCGATGCCCGAGGTGCCCCCGGTGACGAGAATAACTTTGTCGGTGAGATTCATGAGGGTTACCAGGGAAGATCGCTTTCGTTTTCGAACTGCATGTATTCCACCACCGCACCGTCCTTGAGGATGTAGGCGACGGTGAAGTTCGGCGAGGGTTCGAAGGGTTTGAGGATGACCTCCTCGCCCGCGATGGCCGCTTCGATGTCATCAACGCGGTAGGCGATGTGCGGCATGTCGCGCGCCGGACCGCTCACCGGGCTGTCGGCTTCGAAACGGAGAAATTCGACATGGTAGGGGTGCTTGCGGGGGTCGGTGACCCAGACGCGGGTGTCCTCGACGAAGAACTCGCCGGGCTGGCTTTGGTCGGTGGGAAGACCGATGTGGTGGAAGGTTTTTTTCATGGGAGTCAGGGATGGGGAATCAGAATTTTTTAACAGGCTGTCAGGATGTGCAAGAGATGGCACGGTCGGCCATGCGGAAAAAGTCATTTTCGGGCGCGTAACCGAGGACGGTGCGGGCGCGGGTGATATTCACTTCAAACGAGTGGTAGTCGGGACAGCGCAACTCTTGGGTGGGGATGCCGCGTTTTTCCGAGAGATACTCCGCCGCGACACGATAATCGAAGGCGGAGGGGCCGGCGATGTTGAAAGTCTGCCCGATCGCGGAAGGATTGCCCAGCATTTTTGAAAAGGCCTGCATCACGTCATCGACGTGGACGATGTGCCGGCGAAGGGGGGTTCCCTGTGTGTCCGTGAGGATGGGGATGCGTTCTTCCCCGGCTCGCACGAGGGCGAGGGTTTCCTCCGTGATCTCGCCGAAGCCGTGGCCCGGTTCGGAGGGATTGACGTTGCGCAGCAGAGAGAAGTGGTGGAGCAAATCGTCGCCTTCGAAGACCCACGAGGACCGCAGCACCGTGATCGGCACGCCGTACTGGACGGCGTATTGGGCGGCCATGGTTTCTTCCATGACCTTGGAAAAAGCGTAGTACCCCGGATAGGCGGTGAGCGGGTGATTTTCGTCGAGGGGGATGGGCTGCGGGTAAAACCAGATCCCGAGGGCGGCGTCACCGCCCAAAAGAAGAAACTGCTCCACTCCCTGCCGTCGACAGGCTTCGAGGATGTGGAAGGTGCCCTTCACGCTGACGTCAAAGAAGGTGTCGGAATCTTCCTTGGCGGTGGCGAGTTGCACCACGATGTCGGCCCCGCGGACGGTCTCCTCCACGGCGGCCGCGTCGGTGATGCTCCCCGTGATGGAGGTCACATTCTCTCCCGTCACCGGAGTGCGATGGACCAGTGCCCTGACCTGACAATCCCGCCCCGCGAGAACGGCGAGGGCGTGACGCCCCAATTTTCCACTGGCTCCAAATACCGCGACAGTTTTGCTCATCGTGAAAAAGTATGCCGGAAGGACAATTCTATTACTTGGCGGGAAGCGCCAACCTTTGGTATTTTCCGGCCATGACAAAAGAGGAAGAAGCGCGACGATTCCAAGAGGCCTTTTATACCCGCATCGGAGGCGGAATGCAACTCTCGACGCTTTTCGCGACCCTGCCGATGATCGCGTTTCTCGCCAAAGACCGCGAGAGCCGTTTTGTCTGCGCCAACGCCCGCACCCTGGAAATTTTTAACCTGCGGCACGAGTGGGAAATGCTGGGAAAGACCGACAGCGATTTTTTCCCCCGCGAAGTCAGCGCCGGTTTTGTCGAGGAGGATCAGCGGGTCATGTCCAGCGGCGAGACGCGCACTTACTACGCGCAGATGGTTCCCGACATCAAGGGGCCGCTGAACTGGTATGTCGTTTCGGTCGCCCCGCTGCGCGATCCCGCCGGGGAAATTTGCGGGGTCGCCATCGTTCTTTACGACATCCACGAGGTCGGCGGCGTGGCCCATCCTTTCCAACAGATGGAGCCCGCCCTGCGCCATCTCCACACCCGCTACCGCGAGGCCATCGAGACAAAGGAACTGGCCGCCCTCACCCACCTCTCGGAGCGGCAGTTCACCCGCGTCTTCCGCCAGCTTCTCGGCGAGTCGCCGATGCGTTACCTCATACGTCAGCGAATCCGCGCCGCCTGCCAGGAACTCATCACGACAAATCGTCCCGCCGGTGCCATCGCGCTGGACTGCGGCTTTTACGACCAAAGCGCCTTCACCCGCGCCTTTCGTTTGCAAACGGGCATGACCCCGGCGCGCTACCGGCAGCAGCATCTCGATCCGAGGCGCGGCGGAGTCCGCAGCGGGAAACCTCCGGCTCCGGGACGACGGTGAGGGGAACCGTGGATCGCGAAAGCGAAGCAGCACGACAATATTTTTCACACTCACCCCCGCCATTCCAACGATCCCCTCACCTCCGATCTGGTTTTCGCCTCGCTCGGCCACGGCAGCTTCAAGGCCGATCCTGAACTCATGGCGCGGATCCGCCAATGCAAAACCCTCTTCCAAGTAACGACCATCCCCATGGACAAGCCAGGCTTCGATCCGTGATCGTAGCAAGGGATCTGTTCTTCCGTGGCTCCCTCTTTCCCGCCCTCGAAAAAATTCCCGAAGCTCCTAAATTCCAGCTCTCCACTGTCCACTCCTAATTCCCCATGCACCGCATCGCCACCCTCGGACTCCACCACGACCACGTCTGGAGCAATCTCGAACAACTTGTCGCAACGGGACGCGCCGAATTGGTCGCGGCGGCGGATCCGGATCCGGAACTGCTCGCGAAATACCGCGATCATTTCCCCGGCAAAACCTATTCGTCGTACGAGGAGCTCCTCGAGAACGAAAATCTCACCGCCGTTTATATTTTCGCGAGCAACCGTCTCGGCGAAGATCTCGCGGTGACGGCCTGCGGGCGCGGGCTTCATTGCCTTGTGGAGAAACCCATGGCGGCGACCCTTGACGGGGCCGAAGCGATGCTCGCGGCCGCCGAAGAAAACGGCGTGCGCCTGATGAT
>CAYLJC010000197.1:0-5829 GCA_964383345.1 uncultured Akkermansia sp.
GTGAGGATTCAGGCGGGATTGGCGGTGGCTTGCGAAAAAGCTCCGGCTCGGAATGCTGCGGACGAGCTGAGAAAAGAGAGAGAAGCGAGAAGTCGGGGGATTTCTTGAAATTATCAAATTTACCAAAATCTCTTCCCGTAATCCGCAAGAGACCGTATGTTCCCGCCCATCGCATGGGAACACTACTGACCGGGATTCGACTGGCGCTCCTCCTCGCCGCGTCGGCTTTGCCCTTACACGGAGAAGAGGCGGGAAGTTCCCTCGGCTTGGGATATTCCATCACGACCGACGAAAACGGCGCTCTCGTTTGGGAAATCAAGGATGCGGAGGGAAAAAATCGCGCTCTTGGCGAGGCGGAGAAAATCCGGTTGCTCCGCGAAACATATTTTCCGGAAGCGCGTGCCGCGGCGGAGGCCGGTGAGTCGCCGGAGGTCTGGCTCGTCGGGTTTTTCCATCTCGACGGCAGGATCACGGAGAGGGATCCCGGGAAGGCGGAAGAGGCGTTCCGGCGGGGTCTGGATCTGGGGCGTCCCGATGGATTGCTTTATCTCGCGGATTTGTATTACCGGGAGGGAATGCGGGAAGAGCGGCCCCCGGAAGAGAGGGCACGGGATTTTGATCACGCGGGAACTCTCACGGTGACCCTGCTGGAGGCGGGGCACGAGGAGGCGGTCTCGCTGGCGATTTCCCTGGCCAGCGTCCATTTGTTCGGCTGGTACGGGTCGGAAAAAAATCTGGAAAAAGGGGAGGTTCTCCTCGACGCGGCGGAAACGATTCTCCCTGAAAATCCTCTGGTGCAGCTCATGAAAGCCAAGCTGCTGATCTACCGGAAGGATTATTCCGCCGCCTACACCTACGCTGAGAAAGCGGAGCGGGGATTTCTCGCCGTGCCGGGGGAATACGAACTCATCGCGGAAGAAGTGCGCCGGGCCAAAGCGGCGAAAATTTCCGCGGCCATCCTCGGCGGAGACCTTTCCAAAATCGATCCGGAGGAATTTTTGCAGATGAGCAAGGATTCCCTCGGTCTGAATGGTCCCCTGGCGTGGGCGATTCCGGTGCTCCTCGTGCTGCTGTTGGCGTTCCTGTTGCATCGCACCCGCCTCTCCTGGAGACGCGGCGACGGACCGGGTCTGCGGCTCGGTTTGTTCTGGATTTCCGCCTCGATTCTCGCCGCCGGAATCGGCTTCAACATCCGCCTGCCCGGACTCGACAATGGGGTGGGGCACTGGATCGGTGCGCTCCTCGTGACGGTGGCCACGCTGGTCGCGGTCACGATGGGAGGGTGGGGGCGGCATTTTGGAAAGCGAGCCCTGTTCCCCGGGGCGAAAAATTTTCTCAAGGCAAGTGCGATCGTGATTGCCGGCGTCGCCGGAATGCAACTCGTGGCGATGGGATACAGCGGGATTCACGAACTCGTGACCGGCGATCCGCTCGACAAGCAGCTCGTCAGTCTTTTCCTGAAGAGTGAGAATCTCCTGCAACTTGCCGGCACGGTCTTTGTGGTGGGGCTTGCGATTCCGTTTTACGAAGAGGTCTTCTTCCGTGGATATTTTTTTGGTGCGCTGGAGCGGCGCTGGGGAGGCAAAACCGCGCTGGTTGTCAGCTCGGTGTTTTTTGCCCTGGTCCACGGGCTGACGTTTTTTGTGCCGCTGCTCTTTCTCTCCTTCGCGATCGGTTGGCTGCGTCTCAGGACCGGCGACCTGCGCATGAGTTTTCTCCTCCACGCGGCGAACAATTCGTTCTCCGTGCTGGCCGGGTATTTTCTTTCGTCGGGCGGGTGAGGCGAAATGCCGCCTTACACCACCACTCCGGTGACCTCGCCCTCGAAAACCATCTTTCCGTCGACAAATCCCTGGGCTTCGAAGATCGCCATTCGCGATCGGAGGGTTTTGGTTTTGACGACCATGATGAGATCGTCGCCGGGTGCGACGGCACCGCGGAATTTGACCTGATTCACCCCGCCAAACCCAAAAAATTTCGTCCCGCCGGTCTCGAACTTCAGATGGTAGATCACCGAACTGATTTGAGCGGCCATTTCGATCATGAGCACGCCCGGCATGATGGGGCGGCCGGGGATATGGCCTCTCGTCCAGAATTCATCGGGCCGTTGGGTTTTGATCCCCACCGCGAGGCCCTCTTCCAGATCGAGGGTGAGAAGCCGGTCGATCTGCTCGAATTCCTCCCGCTGGGGATTCAGGGCGAGGATTTCCTCCTTGGTGACCGCCACGTGATCGGTGGGAATGGTCGCGGGGTCGACGATGGGTTGGGATGCCATATTTTTGTTTTCTGCTGCCGAATCGGCCCCATGTGTCCGGCACGGAAGTGCCAGTGTCAAATCCTGGATCCTCCCGCCTACGGTTTCAATGGGGACCCTTACCCGATTTGCAGGACCAGGGGCATGGCGGAATCAGGGCAAAAGAAAAATTTGGAACGGGCCGCCGTAAGCCGGATTCTGTTCACCCGCCCGTGGTCGAGCAGGATGGACGATCATTTCTCTAGCGGGCCTTCCCCCCGAAGAGGAAACGCCCTCTCCCCGCCGAAGCGGGGTGCGACTATTACCCGGACTCATATCGCGGCCGAAACCGCCAAACCGGACCGGCTGCCCGTTTGTCCTGTTCTGTCTTGCACCGCATGGGGTTTGTCGTGCCCCCTCGGTTGCCCTCGGGGCGGTGAGCTCTTACCTCGCCATTTCACCCTTACCCTTCTTCGCTCCGGGGAGGTCCGAAGGGCGGTATATTTTCTGCGACACTTTCCGTCACCCGCCATTACGACGAAGTGCCCCGGCTTTCACCGGGCATGCTGCCGTGTGGTGTCCGGACTTTCCTCTGCCTCCCGAAGGAAACAGCGATCATCTCCGGCCCGTTCCAAGCGGGGAATCTACACCCGATCCTCCGTCCGCGCCACGGGAAGATGGAGGAGTTCGTTCACTTCCGCGAGGGTGGGGAGATGTCCCCGTCCGCCGAGGGCGGTGGCGTTGATCGCGGCGGCCGCGCTGGCGAGCCGGGCGGCTTCGCGGGGGGGATCTCCCCGCAGACAGGAAAAGAGGAACGCACCGTGGAAGACATCTCCGCAGCCGGTCGTGTCGATCACTTTGTCCACGGGAAAGGCGGGTTGGTGAAAGCGCCCGCCGTCCCGCAGGCGGAACCAGCTCCCAGCGGCGCCGTCGGTGATCCCCACGATTTCCGCGTCCCAGCGGGCGAGGGCATCGAGTTGCTCATCGCGGGACGGGCTTTTCGCGAGACTATCGGCGTAGTCCGCCGCCACGATGAGGATGTCGACGAGGGGCAGCAGTTCGAGGTGACGCTGCTGGAAACGCCGGGCACCGCCGTCGAAGGAGACCCGTCCGGCTCCCTCGCGGACGAGGCGGGCCGCGTCGAGACAGGCGGGCCAATGGCGTCCGTTCAGGTGCAGGATGGGGACGGCGGAGAGGAGATCGCGAGGCAATTCGGAAGAGGGCAGGGGAGTGAAATCGCCTTCTTCGAAGAGGAGATGCCTTTCGCCGTCCCCGGCACGCACCAGCACGGTGCCGAGGGTGGTGCTCTTGCCCGGCTCGCGGCGGAGAAAAGAGGTGGCGACTCCGAAGCGTTCGTACTCGGCGTGGACCCGGTCGCCCCGCCAGTCATCGCCGATGCGGTCCGCGATGGCCGTGCGCACTCCGAGGCGGGAGGCGGCGCAGAGGGCGGTGGGAACCGGGCCGCCCCCCATCATGGAGGAGGCGAGGATGCGGGAGACTCCCGCGCCGGAGGGAAAGGTGTCGACGAGGTGGATCGTGTCCAGCACCGACATCCCCAGTCCGAGGAGGTCGATACCGACGCCGCTTCGGGGGCCCATCTCAGCTGTGGTGCTCCCGGAGCCAGGCGATGACGGCTTCTTTCATCGGGGCGAGTCCGTCGCCGCTGAAGACGTGATCGACTCCGGGGAGGATGACCAGTTCTTTCGGTTCGTAGGCGCTGGCGTACATTCTCCGTCCTTCTTCGACGGGAACGACATCGTCGGCGTCCCCGTGGAGGATAAGCCAGGGGACCTCGACCTTTTCGGTCTTGGCGAAGACGTTGTCGATCTTGTTCATGTCGTCGACGAAGGCTTGCGAGAGCGGGCAGTTCGGGTCGTCCCACATGCAGCCTTGGCCGGGTTTCTGGTCGGCGAATTCGCGTTCGACGAAACTCCTGGTGTCACCCATGCCGGCGAGGGAGACGAGCAATTCGATGCGTTCGTCTTTCACGGCGGCGAGCACGCCGACGGCCGCGCCCATGCTGTGTCCGACGTAGCAGATGCGGTGGTAGCCCTCTTCCTCGGCGGCGTCGACGACGGCCTTGAGATCTTTGAGCTCTTTGGTGATGGTGCTGTCCTCGAACTTCCCGCCCGATTTCCCGTTGCCCGAGAAGGAGAAACGCAGGGCGTTGAATCCCGCTTTCTCGAGACCTTCGGCCAGTCCGATCGCCCAAGGCCTGTCCTTGTTGCCCGTCACTCCGTGACCGATGATCACGAGGAGAGAAGTGTCCGAAGGATCCCCGTGGAATTCGTAGTCCAGGTGGTCTTTCGCTGAGTTGAGGATTTCCAAATACATGTCGTGGTTCCGGTAATGTGCGGGTCTCGGGAAAAATGTCTAAGCGAAAAAACGCGCCTCGTTACAATTGCGTGTCGAAGACCCGGACCTCTTTGAACCACGCGCTGAAACGCTTCACAAACACGTCGTGATCGGGATGCACCTGGTAGGCGTCGTGCTGCGCGACGGAGTCGAATTCGAGGGCGAGGGCGTAGTCGAAGGTGTTCCGCGTGACGGGCCGCGCGGGCGTCGCGGCGGCTTTTCCGAAGCTTCCGCCCGCGACGACGTCGATGGTGAAGAGGGCGCGCAGACCGTCTTCGAAGGAGGTTTTTTGCTCGTCCGTGAGGGAGGGGTCGAGCCAGAAATAAACATTGTGTCGGACCATGGATGCGAGCGTAGGACAAGCCCTCGATTTTATCAACCGACGACTCCGGCGATGCCGGTTTTTTTTCCCGCTCTCCGGGTTCAGGCTACTCCGCGGGATCCTCGCAGGCGTTCCGCAGCATCACCTGGATGTGGGGGGTGTAGAGGTCGGGTTCGAGGAGGAAGGAGTCGTGCCCTTTCTCCGAGTGGACCGTGAAGAAGAGATGGGGGACCCCGGCGTCGCGAAGGTTCTCCACGAGGGCGGCCTGTTCTTCGGGATAAAAACAATAGTCCTCGTCGATGCTGAAGACGAGGTAGTGATGACCGGCTGCGGCGGAGCGTCCGAAGAGTGTCGCGAGGTCTTCCGCACCCGCTTCGAGCACGGGATCGTAGCGGCTCCACATCTCGCAGATGCGCAGGTAGGTATTGGCGTCGAAGCGGTCCGTGAATTTTTTCCCCTGGTGGAGCATGTAGCTCTCGACGTGGTCGTGAGCCTGGTACCAGGAGAAGCGGTCGCCCGGCTGGACCACGTCCTTGCTGGCGCGGCGCTCGATCGCGTCGAGGTGGACGAAGGTCTTGTGGCTGATCATACGGGCGAGGGCGAGCCCGGTCTCGGGCGCACCGCTCTCGTAGTATTCGCCGGACCGGAAGCGGGGGTCGTTCTCGATCGCGAGGATCTGTTCGAGCAGAATGATGCGGTTGAGGACGGTCGTTTTCACTCCGGTCGCGAGCGGCACAACCAGCCGGACCCGCTCCGGATAGAGGGTGGCGAAGGTTACGCAACTGAGTCCGCCGGTCGAAGGTCCCACGACCGCGAGGAGCCGCTCGATCCCGAGCGCGTCGAGGAGGAGAGCCTGACTGCGCACGATGTCGTTCACCGTGATGTTCGGGAAGGCGGAGCCGTAGCGCTTCCCCGTGGC
>CAYLJC010000198.1:0-5827 GCA_964383345.1 uncultured Akkermansia sp.
CATGTCAGAACGCTATCAGTTTCGCGGGAGAGTGGGCAGAGGGGTCATGAGCGCAGTCTACCGCTCGTATGTCACGGTGGTGGGCCTTGATGTCGCCCTGAAGCGCCTTCTTCCGGTCGAAGAGACCAGCCTGAATGAAAGTTCGCGCGAGTCGCTCGCGCGGGAGGCGGCGGCATTGGCCCGTTTCCAGCATCCCAATGTCGTGACCATTTTTGCTTTCGAAGAGGACGCCGAGGGACCCTTCGTGATCATGGAACTGATCGAGGGGGAGGATCTCCACTCCCTCATGAAAACGGGCGCACTCTCCTGGGAAAATTTCAGCCACGTCGCTTCGCAATGTCTCGAACCGCTCGTTGCCGCCGGGGAGTTGAATCTCCTCCACCGGGACATCAAGCCGGGCAACATCATGCTGGTGGAGACTCCGTCGGGGCGTTCGCTCGTGAAGCTGCTCGACTTCGGGCTGGCCAAGTTCAGCCAGAAACCATCGCCGCAGACCCTCGACCAGCAGGGATCTTTTCTCGGTTCGATCGATTTCATCGCGCCGGAACAGTTGGAATTGCTCCCGCTGGATCAGCGCACCGACCTCTATTCCCTCGGCTGCGTTTTTTATTACATGCTCACCCTGAAGTCGCCTTTTACCGGGGAAAATCCGGGCATCACGGCGATGAACCACATCCGTCATCGTTGTCGGCCGATCGGGGAATTGCGGCCCGACCTCCCGCCGCTCGTGGCGGATTGGCTGATGCGGCTGATCGCGCGGGAACCGGCGGATCGACCGAAAAACGCGCGTGAAGCGCTCCGGGAATGGTATCAGGCGCGAAAGGGACTGCCCTTCGTGCCACCGAAGAAAGAGGACGATCTCGACGACGATGTTCCCTTTGCGTCCCTCGCTCCGGTGGGGCCGCCCGAAGGAGAACCGGACGATTTTCCCGGGAGCGAAGCGGGGCGTCCTCCGAGCGGACCGGTGCAGCGGGTCATCAAAACGTCGAGCGGCCCGGTTCCGGCGACGCGTCCGGGGTCCGGTCCGGTGGCTGCGGTTGGTTCCGGCTCGCTGCCTCCCGCGAAAAAAAGTCCCCGTCCACGGTTCGTCCCGGGTCTCCGGGCGGCGGAGGAGCGGGGGCGGAATCTCTGGCGTCCGATCCGAAAAGCGGGTTCCGACTTTTTCGCCGACAAGGACAAGGGGACCTGGCTGGTCATGGCGTTGACCGTGGCGGTCGTGATCCTGGCCGTGCTCCTCGTCATTTCCCTGAACTCCGGATAAGGGGGAGACCCGGGAGGAAAGGTCATTTGTCGACGGGCAGGATGGAGATCACGAGGGGACGGTGGTCGCTCGCTTTTTCCCAATCATCCCAGTGGTGGATGCGGCAGAGATCCCGGTGGATCTCCGCGGAGAGTCCTTTGCTGTAGAGCGCGTAGTCGAAGCGGGAATAGACATCGGCGAAGGACCAGTAATGGGTCCAGGTGAATCCCGCTTCGTCCGCGAGACGCAGCGCCCTGAGATAGCCGGGTCCGCCATAGGCGCCCCGCAGGGCCTTGACCGGCGCTTCGATGCGGGTGTCGTTGAAGTCTCCCGCGACGAGGAGATTGACTCCTGGTTCTTCTTTGAGAATGCGGTCGATGTGCTGGCGGGCGAGGCGGGCTTCGTTCAGCCGCATCAGCGCCTGGTCTCCCTCGGGCACTTCGCGCTTGGATTTGAGGTGGAGCCCGACGCAGCGGAGATGGTAACGGGGATGGATCGCCAGCTTCACATCGAGGACCCCGCGCTGGAAGGCGTGTTTGGTCCCCGCGAGTTCGTAGGTGTAGTCGTCGCGAGAATAGCGCCCGACGATGGGGAAACGCGAGAGCAGCGCGAGATTGCGGTTCCAGCCCGCCGAGTCCGTCACACTCTCGGTGTGGGGAAGGTCGATCCCGACGGCCTTGAGGCGGGATTGCAGATCGGCGATGTGGGTGGCGTCCCCGATTTCGCAGACGCTGAGAATGTCCGGGCGGATCGCGGCGATTCCTTCGACGAGGGCTGCGATTTCGTCCTCGGGTTTGGGCGCGTCGGCGACGACCTCCCCGTTGACGCGGCGTTCCATCCCGAGGTAGTTCCGAAGATTGTAAAAGACGAAAGTGACCGGGGCCGGACTCGCTGCATCGCGCCCGTCCGTCTCCGCGGCCGCACCCGGGAAGAGCGGGAGGAGACAGAACAGGGCACAAAAAAAGACCACTTCGTGGGGCGAAGCGGTCTTCCTCTGTATCATCGGAACGGGGTCGCGAGGTCGCTTAATCCTTGGGATGATTGTCGTCGTTGACCGGTTGGTCCCACTCGCGTTTGCCTTCTTCTTCCCCCATTTTGATCTCGCGTTCGAATTCGTGTTTGGCCTTTTTGAACTCGCCCATGCCTTTGCCCACTCCTCGTGCCAGCTCGGGGATTTTTTTCGCACCGAAGAGCAGGAGGACGATCAGGAAGATGACGATCATCTCCTGCATTCCCAAACCAAAAGCTAAGTAGTATGTGTTCACAGGGGAAAGCTATGCGTGGGAGATGACCCGTGCAATGAGTATTTGCCGACTTGATCAGGTGGCGCGATCGCGCTATTCGGAGAATGTTCCGTTTTCGACCGGATCCGGGTTCGCAAGGACGGTGGGGAATACCCTTCCCATCGCTTCGTGCGAGGCTCGCTGCGCCTCTTCGTGGAGACGAAGAAAGAGGAGTCGGTCCTCCTCGGAAAAGGCCGGGAGCGAGTCGCCGACCGAGTCCAGCATGACGAGGGTCTCGTCGACGCGGGCGGCCGCAAAGCTGAATCGCAGGATGCGCGAGACGAAACGCGGATCCCCCAACCGACCGGTGCGGGCGACCCGCTCCCAGGCCTCCGTCGGGTGGCCGGTGGCGAAAAGGGTGTCGGCGAGGGCGAGGAGGAGTTCCCCGTTCTCGGGGGCTCGGGCGAGGCGGTCGCGGAGCGCCGGGAGGGCGTCGGCGGGAGGAACCGGGTCGGTTGCGGTCGCGATGTTCGCCTTCTCCGACATGGGATCGACGGGGATCGAGGGGAGCGTGAAACTCTCCGCCGGAGGACTTTGAAAAAAGACCTGCCACCCGATCCAAACCCCGAGCGAGAGAGGCATCACGAGAGCACTCCCCAGAAAAAATCTCGCACCGCGGCGGAAGCGCGTTGTTTTCATCGGGGGAGGGGAAGAGACGGCGACGGAACGGCAGACAAGCGGCGAGAATGGAGGAGGGAAAAAATCATAAGCAGGAGCAAATACAGAGGGGAAAAGTGGGCTTGAATCAATATGATTTTTATTAAAAATAGAAATTTTGATTTTTTTCGTGAAAATTTAAGAAAGAATTTGGTTTCTTCTCGGGTGTCGGACGTGCTGGCGCGTCTCGATCAGAAAATGACTGGAAACCCGCCGCAATGAGGGCAAAAATGACGCCGACGCGCCCTTGCCTTCGTAATCTCGAAGTGGCACGGCGTTTCGACCGAACCTATTTTTGCGACACCTTTGTTTCCTTTCTTATTTTTCTTTTCCGAAAGTCTGTGACATGACATCGATTCCCCCCCTTCCGGATACTGCGAGCGGGAGCGAGCTTGCTCCCTTTGCCTTCCTTCGTCCCGAGTTGGACAGAGTGGAGTCGCGCATCCGCGCCCAGGCCGGTGCGTTCGATCCGGCGGTGGAACCCTACATCGCCTACATCCTCAACACATCGGGCAAGCGCATCCGGCCCGCTCTCGCCTTTCTCGCGGGCGGGGCGACCGGGGAGATCGCGGACGACCACCACAAGCTGGCCGTGATCCTCGAGTTGATCCACGTGGCCACCTTGGTCCACGACGACATCATCGACGAGGCCGAGATCCGGCGTCAGGCCCCCACCGCCAACGCCAAGTGGGGCAACGCTCTCAGCGTGCTGCTCGGCGATTGTCTTTTCTCCCACGCGCTGATGCTCTCGAGCGAGTTCGAGGATTCTTTGATCGGGCGGAAAATCGCGATCTCGGCCAACGAAGTCTGCAGCGGTGAGATCATCCAGACCCAGCGTCGTTTCGACCTGCAACTGACGCGGGAGGATTACTTCGAGATCATCCGCAAAAAGACCGCCGCCCTGTTCGCCGCCGCGATGGAACTCGGTGCGCGAATCAACGGACGGAGCGAGGCGGTCTGCGAATCGCTGCGGGATTTCGGGCTGCACCTCGGGACCGCCTACCAGATCTACGACGATTGTATCGACCTCATCGGCGAGGAAAAAGAATATGGCAAGACGCTGCGGACGGATCTCAACAAGGGCAAACTGACCCTTCCCATCCTCAACCTCCTCGCCGGGGCGAACGAGCGGCAGCGGGAGAAGCTCAACCGTCTCCTCATTCAGAAGGAACCCATCGACATTGCCGCCCTCTCCAGCATCGCGGACTACGTCGGCGCGATCGAAGCCTCCCTCGACACCGGTCAGGCTCTCGTGGAAAAGGCGCGCGCTTGTCTGGAGATTCTCGACGAGAGCGAGCACAAGGCCGCGCTCGCCGGGATCACCAGCTTCCTCAGCGTCCTCCTCGACGGATGCCGCCAGTAAGCGGTGCCGATTGTCGGCATTTTCTCCCGGTTTTTTCCCGTTTTCACCAGGATTTTCCGAGGCGGAAGAATATTTTCGGGCCTGCGTTGACAAATGGCACGGAGCTTGCTTCCCTAGAGCCATGGTTTCCCAACCCGAAGTTCGTGCCGCAGGCGCAGGATGCCCAGGCAGTCGCAGGGCTTCGAATGTAAAATACAAAACGACAACTAGTGAACATGGCTAAACTGAAATTGGAATACATCTGGCTCGACGGATACGAGCCCGTGCCGAACCTCCGCGGCAAGACAAAAATTGCGGAAGGGGATCCGGAGACGTTCACCCTCGACGACTGCCCGATGTGGGGATTCGACGGGAGTTCGACGCGCCAGGCCGAAGGGAAGAGCTCCGACTGTATGCTCAAACCCGTCGCCCTCTACCCCGACTCCACGCGTCGGAACGGTTTCATCGTGATGTGCGAAGTCATGATGCCCGACGGTGTCACCCCCCACCCGTCGAACACCCGCGCCACCATCGCGGACGATCCCGGTCTCTGGATCGGTCTGGAGCAGGAATACTTTCTTTTTCAGGACGGACGTCCGCTCAGTTGGCCCGTTTCCGGCTATCCCGATCCCCAGGGGGAATACTACTGCGGCGCCGGATCCAAAGCTGTGGGCGATCTCGCCCGGGCCATCGTGGAAGAGCACCTCGACACCTGTCTCGACGCCGGCATCAACCACGAAGGCATCAACGCCGAGGTGGCCAAAGGACAGTGGGAATTCCAGATTTTCGGCAAAGGCGCCTACAAGGCCGCCGATGAGATCTGGGTGGCCCGCTACCTCCTCCTGCGCGTCTGTGAGAAATACGGCGTGGATGTCCAACTCCATTGCAAGCCCTTCCAGGGGGACTGGAACGGTTCCGGGATGCACTGCAACTTCTCGACCGAATACATGCGTGAGACCGGTGGCAAAGAGTACTTCGAATCACTCATGGACACCTTCTCCAGTGTCTGCGAAGAACACATCGCGGCCTATGGTCCCGACAACCACCTGCGCCTCACCGGCCTCCACGAGACCCAGTCGATCGACCAGTTCAGCTACGGCGTGGCCGACCGCGGAGCCTCCATTCGCGTGCCTCATTCCTTCGTGAACAACGGCTACAAAGGCTATCTCGAAGATCGCCGTCCGAACTCCCAGGCGGATCCCTATCAGGTCGTCTCGCGGGTCTCCAAGACCATTGCCATGGTCCCGACCCCGTGATCCTGACGCGATCCGATTCCAAATTACCAAAGACGCCGCGGTTTCCCCC
>CAYLJC010000199.1:0-5810 GCA_964383345.1 uncultured Akkermansia sp.
CCAGGCAGATTTCTATGCTTGAGACACTTGTGACCCATTCGAGTCCGGGGATGCCCGTATTTTTGTGGTGATGGAGAGTATGGGGATTTATAGAGGCGATTGATTTTTGGAATTGGAAATCACTCTCCCTTTTCCGCCCATTTTCGATAGCGATTTCGAGTTCAGTTTCATCGCTATCGAAATCGAAATCGCTCTCTGCTTGTGGGGCGGGGGTTGCCGGGCGCTTACAAAGCGCCCCTCCCTGGGGTCAAAGGTGGATGCGGGCGCAAGCCTCAAGGAGCTAATCCCGCGAACCGGGGATCAGTTTCAGGGTCAGTTCCTCCTCGCCTCGCTGGACCGTGATGGTGGTTTCCTCTCCGACTTTGAGGTCGGCCATGGCGTCGGTGTAGTCGTAGATATTGAGAATCTTTTTCCCTCCCAAGGCCACAATGGTATCCCCGCCCTTCACTCCGGCGACCCCGGCAGGACCTTTCTCCGAGACCCCGCTCAGCTTGACTCCCTTGATTTCCCCCTGGCTGTAATCCGGGATCGTGCCGAGGTAGACACGAAAGCCGCGCGCCCCCCGGTTTTTCGGCGGATCGACTTTCACATATTTCGGGGCTTCGGGATCGAGCGCCAGTCCGCGGGTGATGAGTCCCATCAGCTTCGCGATCTTCACCGCACCCTCGTAATTCACCTTGTCGGGAGTATCGCGCGGCGTGTGGTAGTCCTCGTGGGCACCGGTGAAGGCACTGAGGATGGGGACTTTTCTCAGGTAAAAATTCGTCGCATCGGTCGGCAGATAGGTATCGGCCTGGATGGTGATGGGCAGGCCGATGGGAGCGTTGCGTCTCTCGATCGCACCGCGCCAGTAATCGCTCGATCCGATTCCTTGGAGCACAAGAGTCTCCTTGAGTCGCCCTACCATATCCATATTCAAATAGGAGGAAAGGAGCAATCCGAGCGGCGCGTTTTCATCCCCGAGCGTGTCGCGGGCGAGACTGCGGACAAAGTGGGACGAACCGAGCAGACCGATTTCCTCGCCCGACCAGGCCGCAAAAACGACGTCGCGCTTCAGGTCGAGTTTGCCTTGGGCACGCTGGTCTGCGAGGTATTCGGCGACCTCGAGGAGAGCGGCCACCCCCGAGGCGTTGTCATCCGCGCCGTAGTGGATCTGGTCTTTTTCGTCCTCTTTGGCGAGGGAACCGGGACCCGCCTCACTGCCGAGGTGATCGATATGGGCCCCTATCATCACCGCCGGATTGGGGTGCGGACCGCTCTCTTCCGCCGAAAGAATCGCGATGACATTGCGTCCCTGTTTTTTCTCCTGATCGACATCTATCGTGGTCGTGAGGCGGGTTTCGGGAATTTCAAAACCCTCCACCATCTCCCCCTGATCGAGGGCGTTGTGCAGTTCCCCGAGGTCCTTGCCCGCCCTCGCGACAAGCTTCGCCGCCAGTTCGGTGCTCATGCTGATCGCGGGGATGCCCGAATCGGCCAGCGAGGCATCGAACTGCATCGGCACGAGATCTTCCTTCACTTTTGCATTTGGACCTGACACAAAAATAATCCCGGCGGCGAATTTGCGGCGGGCGAGGGTCGCTTTGTGGCGCAGGCGGGCGTAGCGCTGCATCTCTTCGCGTTTTTCCTTGGGGACATCCTCGGGGATATAACGCAGCACCATGACCCACTTGCCCTTCACATCGAGGTGGAAGTAGTTGGTATACGACTCGCCACCTTCCCCGTCCGGGACCTCGATGCCGTAGCCCGCGAAGACGATTCCGGCATCCTCAAGAGAACCGGTCTTGGAAAACGACACCGGACGCCAGTCTTTCTCCACCACCGGAGCCAGCGTCTCTTCGCCCAGCCTGAGCGACATCTTGTTGTCCTTCCCCACCGCGACCCCGGCGGTGAAATCAAAGGATTGGAAATAGGTGCCATCGTCCCCGCCCGGTTGCAGGCCCCATTTTTTGAAATAAGCCGCAACGTGCTCCGTCGCCGCGACCTCACCGGGAGTGCCGGTGAGCCGTCCCTGCAACTCCTCCGAAGCGAGATACTCGAGGTGCCGGCGCAGGTCATCCTCCTGAATCGCCGGTGACGTTTCGAAGAGGGCCGCCGCCGGAACCGCTTCCTCCTTTGTCGGGGTGACATTCTCCGTCTTTCCCGTCGCATCCTTCGCCTTCTCTCCGTCCTTCAACAGCGCCAACGCGGCCGCGTGATCCCAGTTCGCGAGAAAAATCTGCGACTGACCTCCGGGAGTGCGGTTGCTCGTCCACGACATTGTTTTTCCGTCAGGAGAAAAGGTCGGGAGTCCGTCGAAACCCGCCGTGTGGGTGACCCGGACGGGTTCTTTTTCTCCCTTCGCATCGACGAGATAGAGTTCGAAATTGTCAAAACCGTGCTTGTTGGTCGTGAAGATCAGATATTCACCGCTCGGGTGAAAATACGGTGCCCACGACATCGCTCCGAGACGGGTCACCTGCCGCTCCTCCCTGTCGGCGAGCGCCATCGTGAAGATCTCCGCAGTGAGTCCCTTGCGGTCGAAACGACGCCAACAGATCCTGCTGCCGTCGCCGTTGAAAAAAGGACCGCCATCGTAGCCGTCGGTATGGGTGAGCCGCTTCACATTCGATCCGTCCGCGTCCGCGAGATAGATCTCCATGGGAAATTTTTTGTCGAGCTTGAAGGCTTTCTGATCCTCCTCGCTCATCGAGCCGTCGTAGGCCTGGCGGTTCGAGGCAAAAACGATTTTGCTTCCGTCGGGCGAATAGGCCCCCTCGGCGTCGTAGCCTTTGGTATTGGTCAGGTTTTTGTAAACGCCCGACCCGATGACTGTCTCATAAATCTCGAACTCACCGTCGTAGTCCCAGGAATACTTGCGCGCCTTGCCCGATTCCCGTTCGGCGTATTCCGCCTCCTGCTGCGCCCGCGACTCCGTGTTTTCGTGCGTCGAAGCAAAGAGGATGCGTTTCCCGTCCGGGTGGATCCAGGCACAGGTCGTTTTGCCGTGGCCGGGCGAAATTTTCTCCGTGTCCCCCGTCTCCAAATCCAGCAGGTAAATCTGATAAAACGGATTCCCCTCTTCGCGCTCACTTTGGAAGACCATCTTTTTCCCGTCGGCGGAGAAATACCCCTCCCCCGCCCGTAAACCCTCGAAGGTCAGTTGGCGTATCCCCGAGAGCAGCGCAGCCTCGGCCTTCGCGGGATCCGCCGGAGCGGGCGATTCCTCCGCCACGGTATACCCCAGGCCACCCAATGCCAGCGCGGCGAACAAACAGGGTGGAAGGAGCAACCCGACCCTCTGAGGCCGGACGGTTTGGGAGGAGGCAAGATGGTTCATTCGGAGGGCAGGGAACATGGAGAGACTTTGGCCCGTGGCGGGATGCCGGTCAAACGGGTAGCGACGCGTAAGCGCGGTAGCCCGCTCCCGGCGTTTCCCGTCCTTCTTCGGTTCCTCCGGAAAGGCCCTCGGTGCCGTCCGCTGGCGGACGGATTGACAATAAACCCACATCGCTGTATTTATTACTCATGAAAACGACCATCGATCTGCCCGAGGAACTGCTCATCCGCGCCAAGGTGACCGCCGCGCTGCGCAAAACGACTCTCAAGGAGCTGGTCGTGGAGGGATTGAATCATGCGCTGGAGGAGCGGCCCTCCGCCAACGCCGAAGCCGAGCGCAAAGAACGCGCCAGAAAGCTCATTGAGGCTCTGTCCAAGGGACGCAATACCGAGCCTGTCGGCAAACTGAATCGTGAGGAAATCTACGACCGTCATCAGGGGAGGTAAGAGTGATGGTGTTCATCGATACCAATATCTTTGTTTATGTGGTCTCTTCCGCCGAAGAGGACCGGCAAAAAAAACAAATCGCCCAATCGCTCCTGACCCGCCATGCATTCGGCCTTTCCGTGCAGATTTTACAGGAGTTCATGCATGTGACTTTGCGGAAAAGACACCTCGGTCTCACTCGGGAAGAAATCATCCAGATGGTCGCCTTCCTGAGTTCTTATCCTCTGGTGGAAACCACCGTCTCTCTCGCTCAGACCGCTTTTGACCTCCAGGGTCTCTATCAAACCAGCTACTGGGACGCCGCCATCCTTGCCGCCGCCAAAGAACTCGGCTGTCACACCCTCTACAGCGAAGACCTCAATCACGGCCAAAACTACGAGGGCGTCACCGTCATCAATCCTTTTCTTCCCTGAGATTCCCGGCTCATGCCCCCCGAGACCCGTTTTGCCCCCAGTCCCACCGGATCACTCCACAAGGGCCACGCCTATTCCGCCCTGCTCGCTTCCGATTTCGCCCGGAAACGGAGCGGACGTTTTCTCCTGCGCATCGAGGACATCGATCCGACCCGCTGCACCCCGGAAAACACCGTCGGCATCTTCGAAGATCTCGCCTGGCTCGGGCTGGAGTGGGAAACCCCGGTGCGCCATCAGAGTCAACATCGCGACGACTACACCGCCGCCGCCCGTTCCCTCGCCGAGCGCGGATTGCTCTACCCCTGTTTCTGCACCCGCAGCGACATCCTCCGCGAGATCGAGCGGTCCGGCTCCGCGCCCCACGGCAGCGAAGGTCCGCTCTACCCCGGTCTCTGCCGCCGCCTTTCCGCCGACGAACGCGAGACCCGGATCGCGGCGGGGGAACCCCACGCCCTTCGCCTCGATCTCGAAAAAGCCCTCGCTCTCACCGGCGACAAGCTCGTTTGGTCCGACTCCTTCGAGGGAGCACAAACCGCCCGGCCCGACCTCCTTGGTGACGCCGTCCTCGTGCGCAAGGACATCGGCACGAGTTATCATCTCGCCGTCGTCCACGACGACGCCCACCAGGGCATCACCGACATCATTCGCGGCACCGATCTCTTCGAAGCCACTCACTTGCACCGCCTCCTCCAGGCGCTCTTCGGGTATCCCGTCCCGGCGTACCATCATCATCCCCTCCTGACGGATCCGGAGGGCCGGCGCCTCGCCAAACGCGACCGTGCCATCACGGTCCGCTCTCTCCGTGAATCGGGTATCTCCGCCGCCGCCCTGAAAAATGAACTCGGGTTTCCCGAGGGGTGAGCGAGGTCGCGCGGTTTTGCCGGGGCGAGGAAATGCTCTGCGCGGGAAGCGATGCGATGGTGATTTTGATTTCGATTTTGATTTCGATTTCGATTTCGATAGCGATTTCGTTGATGAAGCAGAAATCAGGTTTTCCCTTGATTTCCTTCGCCGTGGCAGCCAAGATGGCGCTTCTGATGTCGGAAGTCCCGCCCGCCTCGCATTGGCGGCGCGTGGGACGGTAAAAGTGGCGCTGGGGACGACCTCACCGCTCCGGAATTCATCGGGGACGACCCCGGATTTTTGTTTTGATAGCGCATATGGCTTGGCTGATTCTGACCATCGCGGGTTTCTTTGAAGTGGGATGGGCCGTAGGGTTGAAATACACGGAGGGCTTCACCCGTCTGTGGCCCACCTTGGGAACGATCGCGTCCATGGCGGTGAGTCTTTTTCTCCTCGGTGTTGCGATGAAATCACTCCCGCTCGGGTCCGCCTACGCGGTTTGGGTCGGGGTCGGTGCCGTCGGAACCGTGTTGCTGGGAATGATATTGTTCGGCGAGTCGGCAAATCCCGCCCGAATGATCAGCGTGGCATTGATCCTGACGGGGATCGTGGGGCTCAAAATGTCCACGCCCTCCGAACCCGCGACACCTCCCGCCGAGGTCGAAACCGAGCCGGAATAAAGGACCTGGCGGTCTCGGGGGTGGCTTGCGTTGGCGGGCTTGCGCGACAGGGCTTGCCGGGCGCTTACAAAGCGCCCCTCCTTGGTACCGACGGTGGATGCGGGTGCAC
>CAYLJC010000200.1:0-5766 GCA_964383345.1 uncultured Akkermansia sp.
ATTGGCCAAACGGCGGCGGGTTGGGGACAACCCGCCCTACCCGACCAATACCTCAGATAGCCTGTCCCTGCCCCGTTTGCAGGGCTTGCGTGGGCGAGGCTTTTGCCGGGCGCTTGCAAAGCACCCTTCCTTGGGATCCAAGATGCGGGCACCAGCCCCGACGGAGCCCATCAGGAGACACTCAGCGACCCTGCCAACTGGAGATGTATTTCGCCGATTCGTCGGGGTTCTTCGGGTCGGCGTCGGTGATGGACCAGATGTCGTAGGTCGGATTGTAGGTCTCGCGTTTTTCGTTCGGCCCGAGGTTGGGAACCTGGGCGAGGTAGCGGACCGGGTTGCTGTAGGAATCAATGACCATGTATTTCCCGCCGATCGACATGGAGCGTGGCTCCCGCGCCTCGCGGTTGGTCTCGTAATCAAGCTTCGATACGTAGACTTTTTCGTTCTTTTCGAAATCCACCTTGCCGTCGAGATCCCAGTCGCCCGAGAGGTGTTTGTAGAGCACCGCCGCGCCCTCGACACCAGCGGAGTCGCGGTCACCGGTGGGTTCGTTGAGCGGATAGCTGCCGTGGTCGATCTGGTACTTGGAAAGGCCGCTTTCCAACTCGGCGATAAAGGTCTCGACCTTGCCCCGGTTGATCCGGCTCTGGATGCCGGGAAGGGATCCGATGAGCAGTCCGGCGAGAATCACCATGACGCCCACCACGACCATGAGTTCGATCATGCTGAAACCGCCGCGACGGCGGGAGAGGAAATGTATTTTCATGACTCGACTGTATCAGGGAGAGGGGCAAACCGTCAATACAATGTAAACACTGAATTTTCCGATTTGCCCCGAATTTTCCGATGCGCTCCTTTGTCCGGGCTTAGCCGGACTGGTTGTTCATCTCGGTGATGATGGTGATCATGGGCATGAAGAGCGCGATGACGATCGTCCCCACGATGGCGGCGAGGAAGACGATCATAATGGGCTCGATCATCGAAGTCATCGCATCGACGGCGTTGTCCACCTCGTCGTCGTAGACGTCGGCGATCTTGAGGAGCATGTCAGGGAGCTGGCCGGTCTCTTCCCCGACGTCCACCATGCTGATGACCATGGGCGGGAAAATGCGGCTCGCCTCGAGCGGGGCGACCACGGATTCCCCCTCGCGAACGGCTTCGTGAACTTTGTCGATGGCGTCGGCAATGATGACGTTCCCGGCGGTGTCGCGGGTGATGTTGAGCGCCTGGAGGATGGGCACGCCGCTGGTGACGAGGGTGCCGAGGGTCCGGGTGAAGCGGGAGATGCCGCCCTTGAGCTGGACCGGCCCGAAGACGGGCATGTAGAGCTTCATCCGGTCGATGATCTTGCGGCCGCCCTTGGTCATCGCAAAGACTTTCCAACCGGCGTAGAGGACGGCGAGGGCGATGGCGATGATGAGCCATGAGTCCTGGACAAACCGGCTCACCCCGATGACAAACTGGGTGATCTCGGGGAGGGGTTTGTCCCCGAGCATCTCGGCGAAGATTTTCTCGAACCGGGGCACGATCACCGCCATCAGGAAGATAAGGATGGCCACCGCGATGACAATCACGATGATGGGGTAGACCATCGCCGCGACGATGCGGTTTTTCAGCTTCTGGGCTTTTTCCTGGTATTCGGCGAGGCGGACGAGAACGAGCTCGAGGACCCCTCCGAGTTCCCCGGCCTTGACCATGTTGACGTAGAGTTTGTCAAAGATTTTGGGATGCTGCCCGAGGCTTTCCGAGAAGGTCGAGCCGCCCGCGACGGAATCGGCGAGGTGGTTGATGGTGCCCGCCATGGCGCGGTTTTTTTCCTGCTTGCCGAGGACGGAGAGTCCACGCAGCAGGGGGAGGCCCGCATCCACGAGGGTCGCGAGCTGGCGGGTGAAAATCATGAGGATCTTGCCGTTGACCCGTCCGCCGGTGGTCGCGCCTTTTTTCGCCTTGGCACTGGCCTTGGCCCGTTTTTTCGACGCGCTGGAGACACCCCCCTTGCCCGCGGCGACCACCTGGGTGGGGTAGAGACCGCTTTTGCGAAGCTGGCTGATCGCGTCCGCTTCATCGTTTGCCTTGATCGACCCCGTCGTCTCCGACCCCTTCGCATCCAAGGCAATGTATTCAAAGTTCGCCATAGTATTTTCTTATCGTGTTATCGTTGGAATTTTTTCATGAGCGTAGCCTGTTCCCGTCCGTTCTGTCGATGGAAAAAACGGCGGTCCCGACGAGTCCGCGCATCAGGTGTACTTGAGGACCTCTTCAATGGTGGTGATCCCCTCGAAGATGTTGCGGAGGCCGTCCTCGCGCAGGGTGCGCATCCCGAGCTCCTGGGCTTTTTGCTTGAGCACCACGGTGGCGGCGCGCTGGGCGACCAGCTCGCGGATGGGGTTCGACATGTCGAGCAGTTCGAAGAGCCCCTGACGTCCTTTGTAGCCGGTGTCGTTGCATTCGTCGCAGCCCTGACCGGTGAAGAATTCCCGTCCGCCGGTGTCCGCGTCGGAGAGCCCCAACTGAGCGAGGACGGCGGCGGTGGGGCGGTAGGCGACGCGGCAGGAGGGGCAGATCCGGCGGAGGAGACGTTGCCCGAGGACCCCTTCGAGGGTGGCGGCCACGAGGAAGGGTTCGCAGCCCATGTCGATGAGACGGGTCACCGCGCCGGGGGCGTCGTTGGTGTGCAGGGTCGAGAGCACAAGGTGACCGGTGAGGGAGGCCTGGATGGCGATCTGGGCGGTCTCGAGGTCGCGCATCTCGCCGACGAGAATGCGGTCGGGGTCCTGGCGGAGGAAGGCGCGGAGAACGCGGCCAAAGGTCAGTCCGATGGCCTCGTTGATGGGGACCTGCATGATCCCGTCCATTTCGTATTCGACGGGGTCTTCCGCGGTGAGGAGTTTGGCGTCATCGGTGTTGATGCGCCGGAGACAGGCGTAGAGGGTCGTTGTCTTGCCCGCCCCGGTCGGACCGGTACAGATGAAGATGCCGTTGGGTTTTTCGATGGTGTCGGTGATGTACTCGTAGGTCTCCTCGGGGAGGTTCAGCATCTCCAGGTTGAGGTTCACGTTGGTCCGGTCGAGCACCCGGAGCACGACACTTTCCCCGAAGACCGTCGGCAGGGTGGAAACCCGCATATCGACGGGCTGCCCGTTGATTTCCTTGGTGATGCGGCCGTCCTGCGGCAGGCGCGTCTCGGCGATGTTGAGCGAGGACATCACCTTGATCCGCGAAACGATGGCCTGCTTGAGGTGCTGCGGTGGCGGGGCCATCTCGTAGAGGGCGCCATCGACCCGATAGCGGATTTTGAAATCGTCTTCGAAGGGTTCGAAGTGGACGTCGGAGGCCTTCTCCTTGATCGCCTGGTAGAGGACGAGATCGACGTAGCGGATGATGGGAGCGGAGTTGGACTCCTCTTCGAGGTCATCGGCGGAGAGGGCCGCCACCTCGGCGCGGATCGCGGCGAGAGCGTCACTTTCCCCGGCTCCACCGCCCTCCTCACCGGCGCCGCCACCGCCGGAGTAGAAATTTTGGATGAGCGCGTCAATCTGCTCGGGCGGAGCCACCGCCGGCACGATCTGCTGGTTCAGGGAAAAGCCGAGTTCCTCCAGGTTCTGCGGATCGAGCGGATTGGCCAGCGCCACCTGGAGGCCCTGATCGAGGAACTGAATGGGGAAACACTGGTACAACTTGGCGGTCCCGCCCGGGATCGCGCGAAGCACTTGCGGGGCCGGTTCAAAGCCGGTCAGATCGTAGTATTCCCCGCCGATGTCCTGGGCGACAAGCTGGAAGAGCTGGTCCCGCTGCAACAGCCCCAGTTCCTCCACCGCGTAGGTGATGTCGTTTTCACTGCCGTAGGCCGCCGCGATGTATTCCTCTCTCTGGGAATCGTCGATCAGACCCCTGGAAATCAGCAGATCGATTACACTTTCAACCGTCATATACACTCAAAAAATAAAAATTCGTTCCCCCTCGTGATCAGTCCGTATCCGCCATGGTGACCCGGATCACTTCCGATGCTGTCGTCATCCCGGAGAGCACCTTGCGCACCCCGTCCTCCCGCAGAGTCCGCATGCCCAGTTCCCGCGCCCGCTTGCGCAGTCCGCTGGTGGACTCGTCACTGTTGATGAGGAGACGGACCTCTTCGTTGATGTTGAAAATTTCGAAACACCCTTTGCGGCCTTTGTAGCCGGTCATGCGACAGGTTCGGCAGCCGGCCCCCTCCCGGATATCCGCTTTGGCGAGCTGCTCTTCGGTGAGGCGCAGGGCGCGGATATCTTTCGGCGAGATTTCGCCGGGCTGGGCGCAGTCCTTGCAAATGGAGCGGACGAGACGCTGGGCCATGATGGAGCGCACCGCACTGGCGATGAGGAATTTTTTCACCCCGATATCGGCGAGACGGGCCACCGCCGAGGGGGCGTCGTTGGTGTGCAGGGTGCTGAAGACAAGGTGCCCGGTGAGACTCGCGTTGATCGCGATCGAGGCGGTCTCGAGATCCCGGATTTCCCCGATCATGATGATATTGGGGGCCTGCCGGAGAATGGCGCGCAGGGCCGCCGCGAAGGACATCCCGATGGACTCCTTCACCTGCACCTGGTTGATCCCGGAAAGAAGATACTCAACCGGGTCCTCCACCGTGATGATCTTGCGGTCGGGTTTGTTGATGGAGTTGAGACAGGCGTAGAGGGTCGTCGTTTTGCCCGAACCGGTCGGACCGGTCACGAGGATGATGCCGTCGGGGAGGCGGATGAGTTCCTCGAAGATGGCCTGGTCATCGCTGAAGAAACCGAGCTGGGGCAGACCGATGGTGAGGGAGCTCTTGTCGAGGATCCGCATGACGATGCTCTCGCCGCAACTGGTGGGAACGGTGGAAACGCGGAGATCGAGGTCACCGGCCCCGAACTTGGCCTGGATCCGACCGTCCTGGGGGAGCCGCTTTTCCGAGATCGCCATCGTCCCGGTCATGATCTTGACCCGGCTGACGATGGAGGGGAGCAATCGGAGCGGGTGGCTCTGCACCTTGTGAAGAGCGCCGTCGATGCGGTAGCGCACCCGCATTTCCTTTTCCGTCGGTTCGATGTGAATGTCCGAGGCGCGGTTCTGGTAGGCCTCCTGGAGGATCTGATAAACCATCTTGATGATGGGGGCGTCGCCGCCCTCCCCTCCGGCGCCTTCGGTCACCGCGATGGCGTCGGCGTCGAGTTTGCTGATCTGATCGGCGTCGAGTTCGGAGGCGTAAAAATCGAGCTGGCGCTGTTTGATCGCGCTGTCCGAACCCACCACAAACTCCGGCTCGACCGAGAGGACATGCCGCACCGAGTCGAGCGAATCGAAGTCGAGCGGGTCGGTCACCGCGATGACGAGAGAGCCATGGCCTTCGGCGACGGGCACGATGCGGAACCGCACCGCCACATCGGCCGGAACCCGCGAGGCGACGGCCGGGTTCACTTCGAGCCGCTTGAGGTCGACGTACTCCATCCCGGCGTTTTCCGCCAGGGTCTCCGCGATCATTTCATCGGTGAGGAGATTCAGCGAGAGGAGCGCTTCAAGGGTCGATTCCTGCGACTTTTTTTTGTGTTTTGCGTCTTCGAGCGCCGCCGGAGTCACCAGCTGGGCTTCCTGCAAAAGTTCCAGGAGATAGGGTTCGTTCGTGTACAAAATGACAAGGGGGAGGTTACAGGTGCTTGATCCACGGAACGTTACGAGACGGAAAAACCGGAAGGCAACCATCTCACGACGCCCGGGCCGCTGAACCTAGAGGAATTGGAGAAGGACGGG
>CAYLJC010000201.1:0-5765 GCA_964383345.1 uncultured Akkermansia sp.
GTCCGCCGGCGGTGTCCCCGTCCATCGTCGCGTATCCCACCGCCGCCTCGGACCGGTTGCTTGTCGCGAGAAGCAGGGCCCGACGGATATTTGTCAGCATCCACACGCCCGGTGCCCGCACCCGCGCCTGGATGTTCTGCAGGGTGATGTCATCCGTTTCCCAGGTCAGTTCGCGCCCTATCCCCTCCTCGACCATCGTGCGGTAGCCCGCCACGAGAGCCTCGACATCCCATTCCTGATAGGACGCGCCGATCGCCCGGGCCACCGTCTCCGCCGCGCTCCTCGTCGTCTCGGAACTGTTCTTTGTGCTCTGGTAAACGCAGGAAAGAAGCTGCTCCATCACGGGGCGTTGCTCCTCAAAGCGGATGTGGCCGAGCTTTTCCCGGAACGCCGCTTCGCCGAGTTCGTTTGTCGCGAGATCCACCATCAGCTTCACCAGCACCGAAACGGCCGCCGAATCCGCCCCGCCGCTCAGAGAAACAACAAAACCGCCCGAACGACTCTTGCGCAGATAATCAAAAAGTCCCAGGGCCATGACGCGGGTGAACTCCTCCTCCTTGAGATCGGCGGAGTGATCCCCCTCGCAGGATGAGGTGGTGCGGGGCCCGCGCCACGCCGGGGAAAAAGGCGATGTCACAGTCAGTCCGGGCGCCTCGCCCATGATGGGCCGATGGCTCACCTGAGAAGCCCGCGCCAGCCGGGTACGGTCGAGATCAATCGTCGCCGCCGTGACGATGTGATCACAAAAGGAAAAGCGCCGCCCCTCCGCGACATACTCGCCGCCGCAAGCGATCACGGTTCCTCCGTCGTAGATGACGCGTCCGGCCTCGTTCCCCAGCAGGTTCGCGTAGACATACCCGCAGGCGAAGGCACGCGAACCTTCGAGCACAAAACGCTCCCGCACGAGTTGTTTGCCGAAGGCAAAATGACTCGCGCTCGGATTAAAAATCAAATCCACTCCGCGCCGCGCCAGTCGCGTACCCGGTCGATCCGCCACCCAGGCATCCTCACAGATCTCGAATCCCAGCCGCACCCCGCCGATGTCAAAAACGAGATCGCCCAGCGGCAGGTCGCGTCCGTCCACCGTGACCCGCTCGACCCGTCCCACGGGCCAGGCCTTGAACCAGCGCGGCTCGTAGTGCAGCCCGTCGCCGGCGAGATTTTGTTTGGCGACGAATCCCGCGATTTCTCCGTCTAGAATCACCGCCACCGCGTTGAAGACCGAGCCTTCGAACCAGAGCGGCAGCCCCACCGCCACGACGAGGCCGGTGCATTGCGGCGCGAAATCGAGCAGCGCCGCGAGAGCCCGCTCCCCCACCCCGGGAGATAAAAACATGTCCTCGCAGCCGTAGCCGGTCAGGGCCAGTTCGGGGAGACAGAGCCAGCCGACCCCCTCTTCCCTCGCCGAGGCCACGGCCGCGGCGGCCCGGCCTGCGTTGCCCGACCAGTCGAGCGGGGTCTGATTGAGGGCGGCGGCCCCGGCGACGATGCGATTCATAAGCAATGGGTTGGACAATAGTTTCCCCCAACTTGCCAAGCGGGGCAACGCGGAGTTTTCCCACCGGGAGAGTTGCCCGCCGCCCCGCTTCCGTCTATCGGTTGCCCATGCCCGACTTCTACCCGCTCGCCCGCCGCCTCCTCTTCGCCATGGACGCGGAATCGGCCCACCACGCCACCCTCTCGATGATGCGCTTCGCCGACTCCCTCGGAATCCTGCGCACCTTGACAGGGTCGGGTCGGACATCCGACCCTCTCGACTCATCGCCCGTCGAATGCATGGGTCTGTCTTTTCCCAACCGCATCGGCCTCGCCGCGGGACTCGACAAGACCGGTGGGGCCGTCCACGCCTTCGGGGAACTCGGCTTCGGACATGTCGAAATCGGCACGGTGACGCCCCGCCCGCAGCCCGGGAATGACAAACCGCGGCTCTTCCGCCTCAAGGAACACGAGGCCATCATCAACCGCATGGGATTCAACAATCCCGGTGTTGCCGGATTGCTGGAAAATCTCGCCCGCTCACGGAAAAATTTTCGCGGGGTTCTCGGGATCAATATCGGGAAAAATTTCGACACTCCCAACGAAGAGGCGATCCGCGATTATCTGCTCTGCTTCGAAGGGGTCTACGCAGCGGCGGATTATGTCACCGCGAACCTGTCCTCACCGAACACCAAAGGCCTCCGCGATTTGCAAAATGCCGAGACATGTCGGGATCTCATCACACAACTCCAGGCCAGGCGGGTCGAGTTGCAAAACACACAGGGAGGCAAATATGTGCCCATCGTGATCAAAATCGCTCCCGACCTGTCCGAAGAGGCCATCATCGCCCTCGCCGGGGTTTTCAACGAAACCGGCATCGACGGAGTCATCACGACCAACACCACGATAGACCGCAACGCCGTCGCCGACCACACTCTCGCGGGGGAAGGCGGAGGTCTCAGCGGCGCTCCGCTCACCAAAAAATCAACCGAAGTGCTGCGACTCCTCCGCCGCGAGATGAACGATGCCATTCCCGTGATCGGGTCGGGCGGCGTCATGAGCGCCGACGACGCCAAAGCCAAATTCGACGCCGGAGCCGCCCTCGTCCAGGTCTACACCGGACTCATTTATCGCGGTCCGAAGTTGATCACCGAAATCGCGAGCCTTGCGTAGATCCCGCCAACAGCTCACTTCGGCAGCATGAAGGCAAGCAACTGCCCGATGCGCTCCCGCATGACGGACCTCGGCACGATCATATCGACGAGACCGTGATCGAGAAGAAACTCCGCCGTCTGGAAACCGGGAGGCAGGTTCTGGTGGGTCGTTTCCTTGATGACGCGGGGGCCGGCAAAACCGATCATGCAGTTCGGCTCGGCCATGATGATGTCGCCGAGAGTGGCGAAACTCGCCGTGACTCCGCCCGTGGTCGGATGGGTCAGGATGGCAATGTAGGGCAGCCCGGCGGCGTGGTGACGGGCGAGGGCACCGCTGGTCTTGGCCATTTGCATGAGGCTGAGGATGCCCTCGTGCATGCGCGCGCCTCCCGAAGCGCATACAATGATCGCGGCGCGCTCCTCGTCGGTGGCGACCTCGATGGCACGGGTCAGTTTTTCCCCGGCGGCGGAGCCCATGCTCGCCCCGAGAAAGCGGAAATCCATCACTCCGAGGGTCACGGGATGCCCCAGGATGGTGCCTCTGCCGGAAAGGACCGCGTCCTTGAGCCCGGTCTTTTTCTGATACCCTTTGACCTTGTCGCTGTAGCCCTTGAATCCGAGGGCATCGCTCGACTCGAGGGTGGCGTCCATTTCTTCAAAAGAATCGGGATCCAGCAGCATCGCAACGCGCTCCTGCGAGGTCAGGGTGAAATGGTGATCGCACTTCGTGCAGACCCGGTTGCGCTGTTTCAACGTGATCTCGTCGATGATCGCGCCACAAGAGGGGCACTTGTTCCACAGCCCTTCGGGCATGTCGGACTTTTTCTTCCCGAGAGAAGCAATGGAGCGCTTTTTAAAGATGCCCATGGAAAAGAAAGGGAGAAAGGGTGGGTGTTTGAAGTGTTTCGCGACCGGGGTCACTGGGAATGAAAATAGCGGGTTCTGTCGGGATCACAACCAAATTTCCACCCGACCGCGCCGACCCTCTACCCCCGCAGGACGGAAACGGCGGCGATCCGCTCGATGTCCAGCCGCTGGCGGAGGGCGGCGGCACACTCGGAGACGGTGGTGCCGGTGGTGATGACATCGTCGACGAGGAGGATGCGGGCTCCTCCGTCCGGCGGAGCGGGAAGCTTTTTCCGGGCGGCGAAGGCATCGGAGAGATTGGTGAGCCGCTCCCCCCGGTCGAGCCGGGCCTGGCGGCTCGTCTGCCGGACCCGTCGCAGGAGAGGCCGGAGATGGAGATCGGTCCTCGCCGGGGCCCGCCGGATGAGTTCGAGGGCGAGTTCGCAGGATTGATTAAAACCCCGCTCGCGGAGGCGGCGGGGGTGCAGGGGCACGGGCACAACCCACCAGGGACCGCCATGGAGCCGTTGATCCCGCCACACTTCGTCGAGCATGACACCAAAAAGCCGCCCGAGATGGCGTTGTTTCCCGTATTTGAAATGATGCATCAACCCTTTGCCCGCCCCGCTCCCGCGATAGGCGCTGACGGCAAAGTCGATCGCCAATTCGCGGTCGCCGCAGTTCGCGCAGCGGAACGGGATGGCGCTTTTCGACTCGAACCCCTGACCGCAGACCTGGCAATAATACGCTCCGATGGGAACGAGGGTGTCCTCGCAGGTCTCACAGAGAAACGGCTTCACGAGCTGGCGTTTTGTCTCCAGGGGCAAGTCACACGCGCCGCACACGGGAGGATAAAGCCAGCCCGTCACCGCCTGCCGTATGCGTGAGACCGGAATTTTCATTCCGGCGGGGCAAAGGGCGGTCCGTATTTTTTGCGGAGCCAGCGCCAGAGCACCAGTCCGGTGAGGGAAACGACGAGGCAGGAGATCGCGCCAACCCGCAAATTGTCGCCGAGCCAGGGCATCATCTCGCCGGAGTCGAAGGCGCGCCGGGTCAGCGGGCTGAGCGTTTTCACCCCGAAAACCCAGCCGGCGTGGAGTCCTATCCCGAGCCAGAGCGAGCCGGTTTTCATCCGTGTGTAGCCAAGAACCAGACCGATGGCGAGCAACACCGCGAACTCGGCGACGAGAAAATAGGGATTGGCAAATTGAGAGACAAAATGCCCGATGATTTTTCCCACCATCCAGAAGCCCGATCCGTAGGAAACGACCTCGACGTCGAGCGATTTCGGAGCGTTGAAAAAATGGATCACGGCGAAAAAAACCGCGATGACCCAGAAGAGCGTTTTCGGAGCAAGCAATTTTGCGAGGACGGCGTGAAACGCGCCCCGAAAGACAAATTCTTCGAGCAACCCCACCGCAAGACCCGTGCCCAGCGCGGCGAGGAGAATCCGCGAGAGCGGCTTCCCCGGGGCGACCGACTCATACCAGCCGAGGTTCACATAGAGAGCGCCGAGCAGCAGGAGGGTGCCTCCGGCGAGAAAAAATCCGACCAGGAGATGTCGCCGCCAAAGCGGATTGGCCGCGAGGAGAAGTTGCTGGCGGATCGCCTCGCCGGTGGGTCGGCGCATCGCGCTCCGCTCCCTCCCCGCGTTCAGCCAGCGCAGTGTCGGCCAGATCATGAGGAGGGCACCGAGCAGAATGGCCCGATTAAAATAGCGTGGGAAATGGGCCCGTCGCATCGAGTCATTGATGCTCTCCAGCCAGGTTCCCTCGAGCCAGGCTTCGGCGACGACATGTTTGCCGCCGAAATAGAGCAACGGAGCGAAAACGGCCCCCAGAACGACCGTGCCGAGGAGAAACACGAGCGTTTTACAAAGCGTGGACTGAAAAAAGGCGGCTCCGGGCATGCCTGTCCGATACGACGAAGTGGCGGCTTTTGCAACGCCACACCTCTCCCTGGGGACCACGCCGGAACTGCCACTGCGGGACGGTGCTTGACTAATCATCAATTTTTTCCGACCCTGAGCGAAGCTTTGTCTTTTCCCCATGAAATCCCGTCTCTTTTTGTGCGCCCTCCTTCTCTCCATCCTCCCCGCCGCCCCGGCCGCGGAGCCACCGGCCAAACCGAATCTGGTTTTTCTCTTCTGCGACGATCTTGCGGTCCGCGCGATCAGCGCCTACGGGGACGATGATCGGAAACTGCTCGAAACTCCGAACATGGACCGCATCGCCCAGGAGGGCATGCTCTTCGAGCGTTGTGTCGTCCCCAACTCGATCTGCGGACCGA
>CAYLJC010000202.1:0-5761 GCA_964383345.1 uncultured Akkermansia sp.
GGGTTCAACGAAGCCTCCAACCGGACGTGGAAGAAGAACCTCGTCGCCGCCACCGAAGGGCAGGATGAAGCGTATGGGTACGACGGTTTGTATCAGGTGATCCGCGATACGGTGGGCACCTTGAACACCAACCGAACCGCGATCGGGGGGATCCCCGGTGAGGACGAAGCCTTCGCCTACGATGCCACCGGCAACTGGCTCGGCTACGGGAAGGAAGAGGACGGCTCGCCGGTTCTCGACCAGAGCCGGTCGAACAACAAAGACAACCAACTCATCCAAATCGACGGCAGCAGCGCACTGCTTGCCTACGACCGGGCGGGCAACGCGACGAAGGTGCCGCCCGGAGCCGGAGGCGATTGGACCCAATGCTTCCAACCTGTTTGGGACGCGTGGAACCGTATCGTGCTAGTGAAGGACGAGAACGGCGCGACCGTGCAGAAGAGTACCTACGACGGACTGTTTCGGCGGATTACCAAGGAGTCGGGAGGTGTGGTTCTTCACGTCTACTGGAGCGACCGATGGAAAGCCTTGGAGGAGAGGCTTGACTCCGCTACGACGGCGGCAAGGCAATATTTGTGGGGCGAGCGTCCCGGGCACCGCGACGAACTCGTCTTGCGCGACCGTGACACCGACGGAAACGGCAGCCTCGACGAGCGTCTCTACGCGACGATGGATTACTTCAACGGGACGGCGGTGCTGGATGCCTCCGGCGTCGTGCAGGAGCGCTACGCCTATAGCGCCTTCGGTGTGAGGCGGACCATGGGCGTGGACTTCAGCGGGAGATCGGGTAGTCTGTTCGCATGGGACTTCGGGTTCCAAGGGCAGTTCCGGGACGCGGAGACCGGATGGTACAACTACGGCTACCGGTTCTACGTGCCGGATCTGGGGAGGTGGTGTGCGAGAGACCCAATCGGAGAAGATGGGGGAATCAATCTTTATGGGTTTTCCGAAAATAGTCCCATAAACCTTTATGACAAGTTCGGGCTTTGGTCTTGCGATCCGTGTAACGAACAATGTAATCTGTGCTTTCCAAACCCGGGGGACAAGGCTGAGTGCGTGGCCGATTGTCAAAATGCAAAACTAAGCATGAAGTGCTGCGGGGGTGGTGGGGTTGGCGGTGGTGGTGGCGGTGGAGGTGGCGGTGGCGGTGGATTCAACTGTCGAGACTTACAAGGCTACACAGCTTGCTTGCTTTCGGTCGGGACAAATGCCGCCCTCGGATCCATACCGGTATTAGGAACTGCGCTCGGCCTTGCTGGCGTAAAGGTTGACTTTAACAATCCCAATGGACTAACTGTAGAAAATCCATTCAACCTGAATACCGCAAATGATATTGGAGAAAAATATGTAAATCAGCAGTACAACAGTAAAGGCGGCGACTCCCGACTGGAATCATTGGATAGGGCTGCTAACCGAAGCGGCCTTGGGAAAAGAACCCGAAGCCTACGATCATCCTTGTCGGCGCTCAAGTCCATCGGAAAGGCATTGCCAATAGTTGGCATTGGACTATCTGCATACGAAGCTGCGCTCGGCATTACAAATTGCTACGAAGTGCATTGCAACTGAAACCAATATGAGGGCAGATAAAAACCTAGGATTTGTTGCGTCATGTATATTCCTGTTGGTGCTTGTTAATCTATTCCGATGCATCAGGATCGGAAAAATAGAATATCGCGGAATTGAATACTCGAAAGAAAATTGTGTGTTTGCATATTATGGATATATGTTTATAGTCGGATTAAGCGGATTAGGCGGACTCTCATTGGGGGTGTTCCTCATAATTAATGACATCTGCGATCGTCGATGGATGAAACTTGATTGATCGATGCCTCCGAGGCGTGCTGCATACACGTTCTGCACAGAACACAAAATGGATGATCGAACTTCGTGAAGTGCTTGTCACACCGTGCCGCCTGCCTCCTCGAAAACCGTTGTCGTCACCCACACGAGCTAACGACGGACTCGGCCCTTAAAATTTCTAGTTACATTGCCATGTCCACTCGCGTTTCGGCGTTTCGATATCCCAAGATCCGATAAGCTAACCTCACCCCTTCACACTCCTGCTTTCCCACTCCCGGCTGTCACCATGCCCCCGACCCTCCCCCTCTACCCCAATCGCGAAGCCCTCGCCGCCGCTCTCTTCCACGGCGAAGGCGTCGAACTCGGCGTGGCCGAGGGGCGTTTTTCCGAACTCATCCTCCGCAATGGCCGCGTCCTCCGGCTTTGGGGCGTCGACCGATGGTCCGACCACCACGATTCGTCCGAATATATCGCAGCCACCCAGCGCCTCGCGGCGGCAGGCCAGGGGCGCTCCCTGCTCCTGCGGATGACCTTCGAGGAGGCCCTCTCCCACTTCGCCGACGACTCCCTCGACTTCGTCTACTTCGACGGCTACGCCCACACCGGTCAGGAGGGCGGCAAGACGATCGAACAATGGTGGCGCAAGGTGAAGCCCGGCGGCACCCTCGCGGGCCACGACTACCACCCCAAGTGGATCGCGACGATGAACGCGGTGGATCGTTTCGTCGAGCACCACGGTCTCGCGCTTCAGCTCACCCTGTCCGCCGACGAACCCGGTGCGGATCCGTATCCGAGTTGGTGGGTGGAGAAGACGGGCAGCGGGGCACGGGACATGGACGATGAGGCGGAAGGCACCGGGGACGAGGGGAGCGCGGCACCGGCGATTCCATCCTTCGAAGCGCGATGGCGGACGGATTCGCCGGTCTCGTCCGGCGAGTCGGTGATCCTCGTCGGCAACGGGCCGAGCATGACCCTGCGGGGCGAGCGGGGCTCGCGGATCGACGCCTTCGACCAGGTGGTTCGTTTCAACTGGTACGCGATCCGGGGTTTCGAAAGGATGGTGGGAACCAAGACGACGCTGTGGAGCACTTTCGGACGCGGCTCGCGCCCGCGTGACAAGGACGAAGTCCCTCCGCGGGCCGTATTCATCCACGGGGACAAGCCGAAGCGCTTCGAGATACCGGTGGCGGAAGCCTTCGGCATCCCCCGCGCCTTTTTCGAAGATGTGCGCACGCGTCTCCAGGTGCGCTCCCGCCGCGACGAGACGGGAAAAAAACCGCTCCTGCCCTCCTCCGGTCTCGTCGTGCTGCTGTGGCTCCAGGAAATGCACGAGGTCGGCGAAATCGTTTTGGCGGGTTTCGACCACTTCAGCAAAAATGAATCCAGCGGGCACCATTACTGGCTCAACCAGGCGTACAAACCGCCACCGGAGCACGATGGACTCGCCGAGGCGGAATGGTTCGCGGAGCTCGCCGAGGCGGGGCGGGTGCGGTATCTCGATCAACCGAACACACACAAATCCGAGATCGACATATTCCGCCGGAACACACCAGACACGGGGGTATCGCACCTTCTTGCAAAGACGCCCGTTCCATGTGCAACGAGTCGAAAACCGATCACCCGAAAGCTGATACTTCACAACAAGCAGTCGCCGGGAGATGTGGTAATGCTGACGGCGGCGGTCCGCGACCTTCATCTCCGCTATCCCGGTCAGTTTCTCACCGACGTGCGCACACCCTGCCCACATCTTTGGGAGAACAATCCATACGTCACCCACATCGACGACGATGATTCGGAAGCCGAGGTCATCTTCTGCGAGTATCCGCTGATCCACCGCAGCAACCAGGAGCCCTGGCACTTCGTCCACGCCTTCGGCGCCTTCCTCGCCGACAAGCTGGGGCTGCCGCATGTTCATCCGACCGCGTTCAAGGGCGACATCCATCTCTCCGAAAACGAGCGCGGCTGGATCAGCCAAGTCGAAGAAATTACAAAAGTCGATGAACCGTTCTGGATTGTGGTGAACGGAGGCAAGTCGGATTATACCGCCAAATGGTGGAGTCCCGACCGAATGCAAGCCGTCGTCGATCATTTCAAGGATCGGATCCGGTGGGTTCAGGTGGGAGAAGCCGGCCATCACCATCCACCTCTGAACCACGTCATGGACTTCCGTGGCAAGACGGACCTGAGGCAGCTCGTGCGATTGGTCCACCACAGCGCCGGCGTCGTCTGCCCGGTGACCTTGCTGATGCACCTCGCGGCGGCCGTGCCGATGCGGCCCGACCGACAACCACCCCAGAACCGTCCGGCGGTGGTGATCGCCGGAGGCCGGGAGCCGCCGCAGTGGGAGGCCTACCCCCACCACCAGTTCCTGCACTCCGTCGGGACGCTGCCGTGCTGCGACAACGGCGGCTGCTGGAAGTCGCGGACCTATCCCCTGGGGGACGGGGAACCCGCCGACCAAAGCCTCTGCGTGGACCCCGTCGAAGCTTCGCGACTCCCGCGCTGCCTGCACGAAATCACCGCCGAGGATGTGATCCGGGCGGTAGGGAGGTTTATCCGATGACACCGGGGAACTACAGCGGTCCCACCGGCAACCCACGCAGATGCCCGCGCCTTTCCCAGTAAGACAAATTTTCAATCTGAAAAAATCGAAAAAACCAAATGATCAAAAACCCCATTCTTAAAGAGAGGGCGTGGCTTTCGCCAGAGGTGGAAGCCCTGCTCGGGAAAGCCACCTTGGAAACCACGACTCGACGACACGGCTGGAATTTTTCTCTCAAATCGGATCGGTTGGCTGAGATCGTGAATCTTCTGGTCAAGTCCAACGAGGTGAAAAGAATCGTGGAAACCGGGACATTCAATGGAAGCGGTACCACAATGACCTACGCAAAAACCGGCTTGCCCGTCCACTCGTGCGAAGCGCACAAGAAGAGATTTCTCGAAGCACAAACGAGGTTGGCCGACCATCGGAACGTATTTCTCACCCATGCCTTCACGACATCGCCGAATGACATTTCCCCCGGATACCGGGAGAATTTGGGACTCGAAAACTCGCCATCGGAAAGCGGATGGCTCGCCGCAGCCCTGGGACAATCCGAATCCGGCGAGTCGCTTCTCGTAAGCCTCGATTCGGGTGGCGAGGTGGGAATCAACGAGGCGAAAATCTTCGTTGATTGGCTCAATTCGCAGATCCGCCCAAGAACCGTCTCTTTGATTCTGGACGACATTCATACCGAGAAACATCGACAGACAGTGCCGCTGTTGGAGGAATCCTTTGGCGTCGATGTCTATCAGGTCGAGGATCGCTGGGGATTTACGGTCATTGAAATCGATTGACCCGGCCACAGGAGCGGACTCCGGGCAGGAGCACGCAAAACCTGATCGAAGATCCATCAGCCAGTTCGACGGAAGGGGGAACGTCACACTGTTATGCATCTCATCAACAAAGTAATCCGGGTCGCGGGAATGAAGAGAAACGGGAACCACGGAATCGTGAACTGGATTCTCGCGCAGCACACGGGGAACGCGACCTTCTGCAACGCGCTTCACGGCAGCGAGTCTCTCTCCAATCTTCGATCGGACCCGATCGAGGCGTTTGCCCACAATCCCAATCTTCACAAAGTCGATTTGACTTCTCCGTGCGACAAGGAATTGCTCCTGTTGACCTACGAGGACCACCGCGTAGGAAGCGTGATCGAACCAAAATCTCCCGAACATTACAGGCAGTGGATCGGTCACTCGGTCAATCGGGAAATCAATATTTCAGTCCTGCGCGACCCTTTCAATTTTTTTGCGAGTCGCATTCAGGCGGAGAAAAATGGGACATATCCGCTGAAATGCTGGGGCGATTGCTTCTCAAAGGGAGACGCCGTCAAACTTTGGGACAAATGGAAATCCTACGCTCGAAGATTCATCGATTTCGAGGCAAGCGGTTCCCCCGATCTGATTCCCATCAGCTACA
>CAYLJC010000203.1:0-5743 GCA_964383345.1 uncultured Akkermansia sp.
AGGGATGGTATTCGCCGTATTCGCCGGGGCCGTCCATGAGCCCGTCGGCGACGAGCGGAGAACGGCTGAAGCTGGTGTCGGTTTGGCCGACGACGTAGGCGTAGACGTTTTCACTGTCTTCCAGTTCGCCGTCTTCCCGGGGCGGGCGAAGTTTGTCGGGATGCTGGGTCTGCATCCAGAAAATGATTTCGGTATCAATGTAATCCGGAATGAGCACGTTGAAGGCTTCTGTCGAAGTGCCGAATTTGGAGTCTTCCCCACCGCCCTCTTCATCCGCGTCGGGATCGAAGGAAGGATAGAGTCCCTCCCAATCCGCCGCGAAGGCGCGGCAGGCGAGCAGGATCTGCTTGATGTTGTTCACATCCTTGGTGCGTTTGGCGCGCTCCTGAATTCCGTTGTAGGCCGGCATCGCGGCACTGGCAAGGATGCCGATGATCGCAATCACCACCAACAGTTCAATCAGGGTAAACGCGCCGTTTTTTCTAGCGTTCACTTTCATGGTCTTTTTCTTTCTTGTTATTAGGTTATGATTTGCCCGAAGGCGTATGTAGTGCTGGAGAAGACATAGTAAATACCTCGACTCCGACCCGAGGATGACATTTTTCTGGAAATTCGACAAGCAAAATCCCTCTTTTTCCCATAATTCTTCCGCGAATCGACGATATGAAGCCCCCCATTCCCCTCGAAGACAATTTTGAAGACATCCTCGCCAAAGCGATGCGGGGCCATCACATTTCGGAATCGGAGCTGGTGGAAACCACCCGCGTCCCCCGCGACATCCTCGCCCGTCTCTGTCGGGGAGAATTCTGCGACGAGGTGGCCCTCGGCAAGGTCGCCCGGGCTCTTTCCCTCGATCCCCGCACCCTCGCGATGGCCGCCTCGCGGGTCTGGTCTCCCCGGCCCGTCACTCTGGACGGGCTGGAGAGCTTTTCCACCGCCTACCGCGACATGCGGGTGAATGCCTACCTCGTGTGGGATCCGGCCTCCTCCGCTGCGGCGGTCTTCGACACCGGGACCGACAGCCGACTCATGACCGACCGCGCGACCGAACTGGGGCTGCGGATCGAGTCCGTTTTTCTGACCCACACCCACAACGACCACATCGCGGACTTCGACCGTCTCCGCGCCGCCGCGCCGGGAGCGACCGCCCACGCCAACCGGGCCGAGCCCTGGCCGGGAACGCGGCCTTTTTCCGAAGGCGAGACCTTTGCGATCGGATCTCTGACCGTCCGTCCCCTCACCACGAGCGGACATTCCAAAGGCGGGACCACCTATTTCATCGAAGGGCTCGCCCGCCCTCTCGCCATCGTCGGTGACGCCCTCTTCGCCGGTTCCATGGGAGGCGGGATCGTTTCTTTCGCCGACGCGTGGAAGAACAATCGCGAGAAGATCCTCACCCTGCCCGACGACACCGTGCTCGCCCCGGGCCACGGTCCGCTCACCACGGTGGGAGAGGAAAAACAAAACAACCCCTTCTTCTCCGCCGAATTTTCCTGATTTCTCCCCGCCCTGTTTCCACATGTCCTCCGCCCCCGTTCCTCCCCTCATTCTCGCTTCGGGTTCCCCGAGGCGCAGCCACCTGCTTCGCGAAGCGGGGTATCGCTTCACCGTGGTCAAACCCGAGGTTGTCGAGATCGACGATCCCGCCATCCCCATCCGGGAGCTGACCTCCCTCAATGCCCGGCTCAAGGCGGAGGCGGTTGCCACGGTCCATCCCGGAGCGGTGACGATCGGCGCCGACACCCTCGTTCTCCTCGGAGAGAAAATTTTCGGCAAACCCGCCGACCGGGACGAAGCCGCCCGGATGCTCGCCGAGCTGAGCGGTCGCACCCACCAGGTTTTCACCGCCGTTTCTTTCCTCTTGCACGAGGACGGGAAAACCTCCGTCCGCTCCCTCGCGGTGGCGACGGAAGTGACCTTTAAAAAACTCGGTCGCGAGGAGAGAAACGCCTACCACGCAAAAATCGATCCCCTCGACAAGGCGGGTGCCTACGCCGCGCAGGAAGAGGGCGGGCTCATCATCGAGCGCATCGTCGGTTCCCGCAGCAACGTCGTTGGTCTGCCCATGGACGAGGTCGTCGATACCCTGGAGCGCCACTTCGGAATCAGGGCGGGGACGGTCGTTCGATAAAAAGAATCCCCGCGCGGCGTCGCACCTGGCACCCGCCCGGCAGGCTCGCCCGCGCCGGACGCGCCTCCGCCATCAGGATCGATCCGACCCGCGCCACTTCGTCGGAACCGCAGTCCGGAACGCCCCGGTCGCGGAGCCAGCGCAGGAGAAGGCGCTGGCGTTGTCCGTCGGGCAGCTCCCGCAGCACCGCGACGTCGAGTCCCCCGTTGTCCCCCCTCCACGGGAGCGGTCCCGCCGCCTCCGTCGCCCAGGCCTCGTCGAGCGCGGCGAGATCCGCCGCCCGCCGCACCGCCGCCCGCACGTCGCGTCCGAAAATCTCCCCGAGCAGAGGCACCAGCCGGTGACGCACGCGGTTGCGCAGGGCGAAGTCCGAGGCATTGCTCTCGTCCTCGCGGTAGTCGATGCCCGCCTCCGCGACATACCGTTCGATCTCCTCGCGGGTCACGGAGAGGAAGGGCCGCAGCAGTTCCAGGGGCACGTCGGCAACGAGCCGGTGCGAGACCTCCTCCATCCCCGCGAGACCTTTTGTTCCCGTTCCCCGGAAAAAATTGATCAGCACGGTCTCCACCCTGTCGTCCGCATGATGAGCGAGAAAGAGGCGGGGACAGTTGTGTTTTTTTGCGATTTCGGCGAAGGCACCATAGCGCAGCTCCCGCGCCGCCGTTTCGAGGGAGAGTTTTTGTGAGCGGGAAAACTCCTCCACATCGACCTGCCGCAGCTCGACCCGGTAGCCGTGGTCCTCCGCTGTGTTCCGGACAAATGCCGCCTCTTCCGCGGACACTTCTCCCCGCAGTCCGTGGTCCACCTGGCAGACGATGAGATCCCCGTAGCCCGCCGCGTGGAGGAAATGGAGCAGGGCCATGGAATCCCGTCCGCCGGAGATCGCGGCGAGATAGGGACGATGCGGAGGCCATTTTGCACGGAGCGCTTCCGCGAAGGATTCCTGTAATGTGATTTTGTCTCCCACGGTCTTTTGCCTCATTCAACAGGGTCGCGGGGCGGAGTCAACCCTCTCTTGCCACTCCGGTCCCTCTCGCCGGGTGACGTGATCACCGCTTGCAATCTGTCATTTTCGGTGGTGATTCCCGCCCTATGTCAGAGGACGCCTCCCCATCCACGAACTCTCCCGATCGTATCCGCAATATCGCGATCATCGCCCACGTTGATCACGGCAAAACCACGCTTGTTGATCAAATGCTGAAAGCGGCCGGATCGTTCCGCGACAATCAGGTTGTCGAAGAGCGGGCGATGGACTCGATGGATCAGGAGCGCGAGCGGGGCATCACGATCAAGGCAAAAAACACTTCGGTGAAGTGGGGCGACAACGTCATCAACATCGTCGACACTCCCGGCCACGCCGATTTCGGCGGCGAAGTGGAGCGGGTCATGAAGATGGTCGATGGTGTCATGCTGGTGGTGGACGCCTACGAAGGTCCCCAGGCGCAGACCCGTTTTGTCCTGAAAAAGGCTCTCGCCCACGGCCTCACTCCCATCGTTTTTGTGAACAAGATCGACCGGCCCAACGCCGAGCCTCTCCTCGTTCACGACAAGGTTCTCGAACTTTTCCTCGACCTCGACGCCAACGAAGAACAGTTCGGCGCGCCCTTTCTCTACGGCAGCGCCAAAAACGGATTTGCCGGCGACAATCCCGGGACCGATTCGAAGGACATGACCCCGCTCTTCGAGACGATCATGCGGAACATTCCCGCTCCCGATGTCCGGCCCGAGGACCCCTTCCAGATGCTCGTCTCGAACATCGACTGGTCGGACTATGTCGGTCGTATCGCCATCGGAAAAATCCTCTCCGGTTCCGTGTCCGTCGGTCAGAACGTCTGGCGGCTCATGCCCGGTGCCAAGCCACAACGCGTCAAGATCAGCAAGATCTTCGAGTACACCGCGCTGGCCACCTCCGAGAAACTCTCGGGCGGCGCGGGCCATATCGTGGGGATTTCCGGTTTCGAGGATGTCGAAATCGGGGAGACCATCGCCGCCGACGGCGAATCCGAACCGCTTCCCTTCGTTGAGATCGATCCGCCCACGGTGATGATGTCCTTCGCGGTCAACGACGGCCCCTACGCCGGGACCGAGGGCAACCGCGTCACTTCGCGCGAGATCCGCGACCGCCTCCTTCGCGAAGGACGCACCAATGTTTCCATCAAGGTCGAAGAGACCGACAGCGCCGGTGAGTTCAAGGTGAGCGCCCGCGGCGCCATGCAGGTCGCCGTGGTTGTCGAGGAGATGCGGCGCGAGGGCTACGAAGTGCTTGTCTCCCGTCCCACCGTGATCAAGCGCGAGATCGACGGGAAAATGCACGAGCCCTTCGAGACCCTCTATCTCGAAGTGCCCGACGACGCGGTGGGCGGCTGTATGCAGGCCATGGCCAATCGCAAGGGCGTGGTCGAATCCATGAGCACCCGCAACGGGCGCACCTCCATCGAAGCGACCATCCCGACCCGCGGACTGATCGGATTTGAATTTGAATTGCTCAACCTCACCAGTGGCGAGGGCATCATGTCCCATTTGTTCAAAGAGTATCGCCTCGACTCCGGCGATATCCGCACCCGTCACACCGGCACCCTCGTTTCCATGGAAAAAGGCGAGGCCATGACCTACGCCCTCGGCAACATCGAGACCCGCGGAAAACTGTTTGTCGGCCCCGGCGATCTGGTCTACGAAGGCATGATCATCGGCGAAAATCCGCGCACCGACGATCTCCCGGTCAACCCGACCAAAGCCAAACACGTCACCAACCACCGGGCCTCCGGCAGTGACAAAACCGTGGCCCTCACTCCGCCGCTGAGATTTTCCCTGGAGCGGGCCATCGAGTACATCGCCCCCGACGAACTCGTCGAAGCAACTCCCAAAAACATCCGCCTGCGCAAGCGCATCCTCGACAGCAACGAGCGCAAACGCATGGCCAAAAAGGCGTGACCGGCGCGGACCGGGAGCGGGTCAGTCCTGGCCGACGGCGGGGAATTCCCCGGTGACGCGGACCCCGGCGAGGAAGCGGTGCCCGGTGTTCTCGACCTTCAGCTTGATGCGGAAGAGACCACTTTGCGGATCGGCGCTGGGACTGATGAAATCGACGGTGGCTTCGCCGCGTTTTTCCGGATCACCGGTGAGGAAAAAGGGAATGGGATCGCCCGCTTTCAGGTGATCGAGCAGCTCCGGCTCGACGTAAAACTGGAGGGTGAGCTGATCAATGTTGACGATCTCGAAGAGGGGGGCGATGCGATCCACCGACTCGCCCGGTTCCACCATGCGCCGGATGACGATGCCGGCGACGGTGGATTGGATGGATTTTTCCTCCAGCTTGGCCTTGGCCAGTTCGTAATCGACCTGGGCGAGCTCGAGTTCGGCCTCCGCCGCGAGGGCCTTTTCCCGGCTGAGGAGATTGCTGTCGAGGAGGTTTTGCGAGGCTTTTTTATCGAACTGGCGTTTTTCCAGCAAGGCCTCGAAGCGACGGAACTCGATCCGCTCCTTTTCATCGAGCAATTGGGCGAGAGGTTGGTCCAGTTCGACAGTGTCGCCTTCTTCGACAAACACCTTGGCGAGAATGTCCTGGACCGGGGAGCTGATCGTGACGGATCGAAAGGGCACCGAAAACCCGTA
>CAYLJC010000204.1:0-4150 GCA_964383345.1 uncultured Akkermansia sp.
AAATCCGTCTACCAAAAACGAACCGCCACCCAGGACCCGCCCCTCCTTCTTTCCTGGAACGGGTCTCCCGATGCATCCCCGGAAAATCAAAACCAGGTTCGATTTTTCAAACCGAGCAGTTACCTTCCGCTTTCCCACTTTCCACTTTCCCCCCTCCCCGTGACTCTACCTGAAATTCATTTCTGGCGTGACCCCTCCTTTCGCTCCGCCGCCCGGCAGATGGCGTTGGACGAGGCTCTCTTTCATTGGTCCGCAGCGACCGGCCAGGCGGCGGCCCGCTTTTATCACTGGGAGAGACCGGCGCTGACGGTGGGGTATTTTCACCGGACGGAGCCGGGGGATTCTCCCCTCCCCGACGCTACAGTGCGGCGCTACACCGGCGGAGGCCTCGTCGAACACGGAACCGATCTCACCTTTGTCCTGACCTTGCCCGCCGGAGGCGAGGCCGCCCGCGCCACGGGAATCGAGCGCTACCGCTGGATCCACCAAGCCCTCGCCGACGCGCTCGGAGACGCCGGATTCCCCGTCGCGCTGGAGCCGTCCTCCCGCTCTTCCGCCCTGGGACCCTGCTTCCGTCACCCGGTGGCCTGGGACCTGCGCGACCCCGGGACGGGAAAAAAAATCGGCGGCGGTGCCCAGCGGCGCTCTCGCGGGGCGGTCATTCACCAGGGCAGCGTGCGGCTGCCGGAACGCCTGCGCGATCCTCTGGCGGGATGGATTTCAAATTTTCTGCTCCGCCTCGGAGAGACGACCATGGCCCTCGACGAACCGACCCGCGCGGCGCTTTCCCGCGACGCGGCCGCGCGGGAACGGGAACGCTACGGGAGCACCGACTGGAACTCTTCGGGAAAAAGAGTGTGACAACTTCAAAATTATGGTAATACACCTCTTCGGTGAATTTCAGCCTCCTTTGAAGTAAAAATACCTTAGCAAGGGGCACCGAGATCCGGACTGAGAATGCAGAGTTGGTACAGCTTTGAACTGGATGGGGAAGTCTGTCGGGTGGAGAAAGAAGACACTCACGGCAGCCTTGCCGCGTATCTCTCGCGTCTCGATCCCTGCTTCTCCCATTTCGCCCGCGACCGCGCCGGGCGCTGTCCGCAGCTCGTGGTCATGGGAACGCTGGAGGGCGACCGCCATCGCTTCCGAGTCATCGACGCGGGCGGGACGATGCTCGCGATGCTGGCGGGCCGCCAGGTCTGGACGCCCGAGGGCATCCGCAACGCCGAGCCGGAACATCCCGTCAACCTGGCCTTTCTGGACCGCCACTTCGAATGCGGCGAGGCACGCGTCGATGCTCTCATCGCCCTCACTTTTGAAGGCTATTATCGTCCCGACCTGCGCCGCCAGGGACAGATCAACGACCAGTTCGACGCCATCGAAAGCCGCACCGTCAACGTGCCCGCGGTGCGCGAGACCGCCGCGCAGGTCTTCGCCTCCACCGAGCAACTCCGGCACGAGGCCGCTTTGCGCGCCGAACGCTCCGGTCAGGAGGGCACCGTGTGGACGGGGAAAAAAGACATCTTCGGCGACCGCTTCACCACGCAACTCTTCCGCCTCGCCGAACGCAAAACCCTCCACTACGTCGACGGCAACAAGCGCCGCTTTTTCCAGCCCGACAACCTCGTCGAGTTGCTCCGCCTCAAGCGGGAATACCCCGACTCGCTCTTTGTCGCCGGCGGCACCTCCCTCTCCCGCCAGGACGCGGTCGAATATCCCAACCTCCTCTCGCTGGAGGGCGTGAAAGAGCTTTCCTCCATTCTCACCTCGGAGGAGAGCTGGGAAATCGGGGCCTCCGTCTCGCTCACTCAGGTCGGTGAGCATATCGGACGCGAATGCATCCCCTTCAACAAAGCCCTGCGCCGCTTCGCCTCCCGTCCCGTCCGCAACCGCGCCACCCTCGGCGGCTACCTCGCCACCGCGTCGGGATCGGGCCAGCTCGCCCCGCTTCTCATGGCCCTGAACGCTCGCGTCCTCCTGCTCTCACCCGAAGGGGAACGCGACGCCCCTGTCTCGCAATTTTATACGGCGGGCGGCCGCACCATCCTGCAGCCGAACGAAGTCATTCGCAGCATCCTCATCCCCCGCTCGAATGTCTCCCTCCTCTCCGCCCGCGGCGTCACCTCGCGCCTCTGCGACGTCTACATCGTCGGGCCCCGGCGCACTCTCTGCGAGCCCTACGCCACCGGAGCCTTCGCGATCGAATTGCGCGACCGCCAGATCACCAAGGCGTGGCTCGCCTACTCGGGAATCGGGGAAAAACCCGAGCGCGCCCGCGAAGCCGAGGACTTCCTCGTCGGCAAGGTCTGGGAGGAAAAAACCCTCATCGAATGTCTTGGCATCCTCCATCGCTCCGTTGAGGTCGCCGACCGCGATGCCCCACAATCAGAACCCGAATACCGCAAACAACTCGTGGGAACCCTCTTTCAAAAATTCTTTTATCAGCACCCCCAACCCGACAGCGTCCGTCCCGAATCCCTCACCGCGACCGGCGAATTTGCCCGGCTCGACGAACCCTTTTTTGATGTGATCCCTTCCTGATCCGCCCGATCTGTCCGATGAGCGATACCGAAGACAACATCACCCCTTTCCGGCTCCCCGCCGATCCCCAAAAGCCGGCCAAAGAGACTTTCGGCGAGAGGCTGAGGCGGCGGCGCGACCAGCTCGGCTCCGGCGGCGAGGAAAAAACGCTCTCCTCGTGGCAATCCCGCGCTCGCGTTTTCACCGCCCTCGTCGTCGAAAGCCCCCACGCCGCCGCCGCCATCGTGCGGATGGATGGCACCGCGGCGCGAGCCGCCGAGGGCATCGAAGCGATCCTCTTCGCCCGCGACATCCCGCCCTTCCGCAACGCCCTCGGGCGGGAATTTTCCGGGGAACCACTCCTCGCCGAAGAGGAGGTCCACTACCGCGGCCAACCCGTCGCCCTCATCATCGGCCGCGATGAAAAATGCTGCCGCGCCGCCGCAAGTCTTCTCGAAATCGACTACCACCCCGTTCCGGGCATCCTGACACTCGATCACGCCCGCGCCATGACCGCCTTTCACGAGGCCCCCCGGATCTGTGAAAGGGGGGAAATCCCCCGGCGTCCCCGCAGCGGTCAGGAAGAGCGGAGCGGCACTTTTTCCCTGCCCTCGCAGCAGGCCCACCTCATCGGTGACACCGTCATCAAAGTCACGCCCGTCAACGGAGGCCGCGGATTCTCCGTGGAAGCCCGCGCCCTCTCGCCCACCCTCGTGCGCACCGCTGTGGCGAGGACCGCCGACATTCCCGAATCCGATGTCCAGATCGAGACCGTCGAACTGGCCGGCGTCACCGACGCCCTCGAACTCGAACCCGCCCGGCTCGCCATGCTCGGGACGCGGGCGGCGATGACCTGCGGAGCCGCCGTCGTCGTGAAAGTGGCCGGTCCCGACTCCCCGCTGATTCGCGGAGAACGACATCCCGTCCAGGCAGACTATCGCGTCCACTACGACAAGCGCGGTAAAATCGACGCACTCGACCTCTCTCTCCACGTCGACGGAGGCTACTTCGCGACCGATTCTCCCACCGTGATGGACCGGGCCGCCCTCCACGCCGACTCGGTCTACGGCATCCCCCATCTCCGGATCACTTCGCAGCTCTGTCGCACCAACCGGATCACCTCCTCCAGCCTCCCCGCCGAAGGCTCCGCCCAGGGAGCCTGGGCGATCGAGGAGATCGTGCGCCGCGTCGCCGCCGCACTGCGCCTGAGCACCCGCGAGGTGCGCGAACGCAACTTCTACGAAGAGGGTCACGAGCTCAAGACAACCCCCTATGGTCAGGTCATCCACGCCACCGACATCCAACGGGTCTGGCATCAGGTGCTGCATCGCGGCGACTTCGACAACCGGGTCGCCGCGATCCGGAAATGGAACCTGCGCAATCCCTGTTACAAGCGCGGTCTGGCCATCGTCCCGGTGAAATTCGGCCTCGGCGACCCGCGCCCCGAACGCGATGCCGCCGCCGTGCTGGTGCAGATCCTCGCCGACGGCTCCGTCCTCGTCCGGGTCGGACTCGTCGATGTCAACGACGGTTTCCGCGGCCAGATCCGCGAGGAGGTCGCAAAACATCTCGGCATCGACAAAGAGGCCATCCGCGTCATTCTCAACGACTTCGAAGTGCTCCCGCGTTC
>CAYLJC010000204.1:4160-5740 GCA_964383345.1 uncultured Akkermansia sp.
CGGAACCGACGCCGCCGGTCTTGTCCTCCGCGCCCTCGCCGACGCCTGCCGCAACCTCCTCGTCCGCCTCCGCGAAGTCGCCCTGCAGCTCTTCGCCGCCCGCGGCCAGACCGAAGTCGAAATCGAAGCGATCCGCTTTCTCCAGGGTCTCGTCGGACCCGACATTTCGCCGAACAGCCCGCTGCATTTCAAAGAAGTCATCGAGGGTGCCTGGCGCAAGCGGGTCAATCTCGTCGAGACCGGATACCACCGCACCCCCAACCTCTGGTGGGATCATGAACTCGGAGCCGGCTGGCCGTTTTCCGCCTTCACCTACGCCGCCGCCGCCGCCGAGGTGCAGGTCGACGCCTTCACCGGAGAAGTCCAGATCCTGCGGGTCGACATCGCCCACGAAGGCTCTCCCTCGCCCCGACAGAGCGAACGCGACTTCGCCCAACTCATGCGCTCCTTCACCCTCGGCGTGGGCTGGCTCCTGTCGGAGGAAAGCGCCGCTTCCGAATCCGGCGAGGAATCGCTCCCCGGCCGGTCGGACGGCGTTCCGGGATTCGCCGACGCGCCTTTTCAGGTCGTCACCGACCGGCTCCGCCCCCACGGCGACGTCCTCACCACGCCCGGTGATCCCTGCGCCGAAGCGCCCGTCCTGCTCGCCGCCTGCGTCCGCGAGGCGCTCTGGGAGGCCCTCGGCGCCTTCGGGCTCGATCCCGATCTGGACATCGAACTGCCTCTGCCCTCGACACCGCCCCGCGTCCTCGCGACGCTGCGGGAGATCAGCCGCCAGCGGCGGGAAAAAGACGCGACACCGCCCCCGCTTCCGTAGGACGTCGAGCCGACGGAGAGCAGTGCTCCCGCCGGTTCGGAGATCCGGGGAGCCTCTCCCCAGTCTGACAAAATCGTCAAACTCCGGACCTTGCGAATGGCCGGGCGGAGATTTCTCTTTTTCTCCATGCTATTCATCCTCCTCTCCCTCGCCGCCGCACTGGTCCTTCTCCTCCCCGCCCTCAACTGGCTGAGCTACCGCGTCATGGGCGGCATCATTCGAAAGCGGCGGGCCGTCTGGGACCTCAATATTTGCTGCGGCAAAACGGACGGAGGCGGCATCAACGCCGACATCGTCAAACACATCGAGCTGCCGAACTTCGTTGTCGTCGATGACATCTACCATCTCCCTTTTTCCTCCTCCCAGTTCGAACACACTCTCTGTTCGCACACCATCGAACACGTCCACGATCCCGTCGCGTTTTTCGAGGAACTCCGCCGCGTCTCGAAGGAGGTCACCCTCGTCGTTCCGCCGCTCTGGGATCTCAGCGCGGCGCTCAATATTTTCGAACACCGCACGCTCTTCCTGACATTCCGCAAAGAACACCACCGTCTCCCGCCCCACATCGCCCTGCCTTTCGCCCGCCGTGTCCAGGAACTCGTCGGGCAAAAAATCCGCGCCTAAGCAAAATCGAAATCGAAATCGAAATCGGCAACAGGCGGAAGCACGGAAGCTCACCTTTGCCCGCCTTCGCTCTGGCATTCCCGCGCAAGCGAACGTATCCTCGGGGCAATTACGCCCTGAACCCGTGAGCAAACCCACC
>CAYLJC010000205.1:0-5706 GCA_964383345.1 uncultured Akkermansia sp.
CGAGTTGGAGAATCCCGGCGATCACAACCGACCAGCAGAGCACCTGGAGCGGCTCCCCGGTGCGGGGAACGACGAAGACGAGACCGGCGAGAAAGACGAGATTCAGCACGACGTAGGCCAAAGCCGGTGGCCCGAAAACTTTGCGGCTGTTGAGGACGCCGCTCAACCCCGCGACAAGACATATGAAGACGAGATAGACGATGGTGATCCGCGAGGCCGCCACGGCCGGCTCGAGACGTCCATCGCTCGCAAAACCGATGTTCGTCAGCTTGATGATGGGCTCCATGAAAATAAAGGAGAGAACAAAACATCCCATCAGGATCAGAAACATGAGCGAGAGAGTCCGACGCGCGAAGAAATCGGCCTCTTTGTCCCCGGCCTCTTCGAGACGGCGGCTGTACATGGGGACAAAGGCGGCGTTGAAAGCGCCTTCCCCGAAAATCCGGCGAAAGAGATTCGGAAGTTGAAAAGCGGCCACCCAGACGTCGGAGAGCGCCCCGCTCCCAAGATGGGTCGCGATGAGTTTGTCGCGAACAAACCCGAGAACACGACTCACCAGGGTGAGCCCGCCGACAGTGAACATATTGCGAAGCATGGGGGGAGCGGGAAAGAAAAGAAAATGGGGCCGGGCAACGATACGCCGGAGAGCAGAGCTTATTTCATTTCCCGACCCGTGCCTCAAGAAAGACGGCGAGGGGCCGCAGATCATTGTTTCCCTCTTCGAACTTCGTTCCCACCTCGGTCAGACTGGGCATCCCCTCGATCACTTCAAACCCTTCGGTGATCATCGCGGGATCAAAAACAAGCCGGGTCAAACGCATCCCCCGGAGCGGACTCAGATCGGTCACGGGCGTCTCGCCGATGTGGAGGCGCTGCAGGGACGTCCCCGCGAGAGAAGAGAGGTCGCGCACGGAGGTGCGATGGAGGGTCAGGCTGACGAGGGGGGACTTCGCGAGCGGGGTGATGTCGTCCACCGGCGTGTCGGTGAGCCAGAGCATCCGCAGGGGCATTCCCGCGAGGGCAGTGAGGTCCGAGACCTCTGTCCCCACCAGATTCAGCTCGACGAGGGCGAGTCCCCGCAGCGGGGCGAGGTCGCTGACCTCGGTCCCGCTGAGGTAGAGTTTTTTCAAGCTGCCCATCCCCGCGAGAGGGGAGAGATTTTTCACCGCCGATTTTTCGAGATACAGTTCCACCAGAGGCATCCCCGCCAGCGGGGAAATATCGGTCACCGCGCAGTTCTGAAGATACAGGGCCATCAGCGACATCCCCCGGAGCGGGGAGAGATCGGTCACCCCGCAATTGTCGAGCGCGATGGCCTGGACCCGGCCCGCGCCGTCGATCTGGAATTGTCCGTTCCCGGAATAGGCGGGATTCTTCGCCCGGATCACTTCGTGGAGCTTCACCTCGCTCCAGAATTGCGGTGCCGCCGGAGCCGGTTCGACCGTCGTCGGCTGGGTCTCGGGAACTTCGCCGCCGGACGGAACGCCCGGGTCCTCACCACACGACAAGAGAACGACCGGGAAGAAAAACAAGGGGAGAACGCGGCGGGAGATCATCTCCGCCATTCTCCACGAAAATTTCCCCTCAATCAAGACCCGGGCAGAGCGGGAGGGAGGGCGGCGTTTCCACAAAGCGGGCCAAAAATCTCACCCCGGACTATCCCCCGTCCGGCAGGCCGGTGACTTCGAGGACGGGACGGATTTCGGCGGTTCCGCGATGGGAGCCCGGAATGGAGGCCGCGATCTCGATGGCTTCGTCCAGGGTCGGAACATCGACGAGAAAGTAACCGCCCAGGTGCTCCTTGGTCTCGGCGTAGGGTCCGTCGGAAACCGACCGCTTGCCCGCCCGCACCCGGACGCAGGTGGCGGTGCCGGGCGGCTGCAAGGGGTGGGCGCTCAGGAATTGTCCCTTTGCGTCGAGTTCGTGGCAGATGCGAATCGACCTTTCGAGGGCGGGCTTGTGGTCCTCGGGCGGCCACGCTCCTTCTTCGGCATACAACAGGATAAGATATTTCATAAGGACCTATTGCTTTTCCTCGCCCTCGAAGGCGGCTTGAAGCGTCGGGATATCGAGTTTCACCATACCCCAAACGGCGTTGAGGACGCGCGCGGCGCGTTCGGGATCGGAGGCGTTGATCCATTCCATGATTTGCGACGGAACGACTTGCCAATGGATGCCGTACTTATCGACGAGCCAACCGCATTGGACTTTTACTTTCATGGGATTCTCTTGGGTTTCGTTTTCATGCTTCGGTCCTGGCATCGGAAACCGCTTCCCGCTCAGGCAAGGGAAACAGCGGCCGGATTTCGACGGTTCCTTTTTTTGCGGGAGGCAAGCGGCTGGCGATCGCGATGGCTTCATCCAAATCATCAACGTCGATGAGATAGTAGCCGCCCAGTTGCTCCGTCGTTTCGGCAAACGGACCATCGGTGATCTGGCGTGCCCCGTCCCGGATCCGCAAACTGGTGGCGCAGTCCACGGAGTGCAGGGGCGAGGACCCGAGGCATTTTCCCTGCGCTTTCAGCTCGTCGCTGATTTGCATGGACTCGAGCATGCATTCCTTGCGCTCCTCTTCCGTCCACGTGTCCTCGGCACCGTAAATCAGCAGCATGTATTTCATGCCTCACCTCCTTCGCAGCCCCCTTGGCTGTAATCGGGTTGGTCGAGCTGATCCGGATCCGTAATGGACCAGACCTTGTCGTCGAGCGGATTGAAGGGGAGGGAGATGTGCTCGTGAACCACTTTCCACCGACCTTCGATGCGGCGGTAACACACGGTCACACGCAGCCACGATTGGGAGGCCGGATGATCACCGGCGATGATGTGGTGCAGGCCATGGGCGAAGGCGACATCGCCGTCCACGTGAACCGAGATATCGCGATGCTCGGATTCGAAGGTGTCCGGAAAACAGGGAAGACATTGGCTCCAGGCTGCGCGGATCGCTTCCGCGCCCACCACCTTGTAAGGCGGAATCGCATCAAACAGCAGGGCTTCGGGGGCGTAGTCGGCGGTCAGACCTTCGACATCTTTGGCCACCAGGGCGGCGGCCCACTTTTTGATCAAGCGGCGGATTTCGGCCTCGTCGGCTTTCCTATCATGGGGATTCGTAATCATGATTCTGTCTTCTTTCGTTGATGTAAAAATCACTCGCATCCTTCCTGCCCGGGTCCGGACACCATAACCATCCACCCGATTCCAAACTTGTCCGTCACCATGCCGAAACAAGGAGACCAGAAGGTCTTGTCGAGCGGCATGTCGATCTTTCCGTCTTTGGCCAGCGCGGCGAAGGCCCCGCGTGTGGCGGCTTCCGTAGGCACGGTCAGAGCCAGGCGGAACCCGTCGGCGTTGGCTGATTCGCCACACCCGTCCGAAGCCATGACCATCATTTTGCCAACGGTGAAATCCGCGTGCATGATCTTGTTTTCAAATCCCTCCGGAAGCATGCCCTCGGGAGCCGGATCGGGACTGTCACTGTGGCGCATGACCATGCCGACCCGGGCGTTCAGCGCTTCCTTGTAGAACTCCAAAGCTTCCTCGCACCGCCCGCCGAAAAAGACATAGGGCAACACATTGGCTTCCTGCATCGCGATCACGTCGCGGAATCCTTCTTCCTGCTTTCTGATCTCACCGCTCGGATCGGATTCGGCGAAATCCGACAGCTCGTAGAAGGGGCGGATCTCGATGTCGGAATCCTCACTCATCGGGTTGGGGCAGCGTTTCACCCAGCCGATCGCTTCTTCCATGGAATCCACTTCCCACACCCAATACCCGGCGATCAGTTCCTTCGTTTCCGCAAAAGGTCCGTCCGTGATCGAACGGTCTTTTCCGCTGAACCGCACGCGGACGCCTTCGGAACTGGGCTTGAGCCCGTCGCCGTCCTTCATGACGCCCGCCTGGATGAGCTCTTCGTTGAAATTGCCCATATCCGTCATGAGTTTTTCGTCAGGCATTTCGCCCGCTTCCGACTCTTTGGTGGCTTTGACTATGACCATTACTCTCATGTGATTTGTTTTGTTGAATAGGTGGATACCTTGGTGTTTCACGGGAATCTTCCCCGCTTTCCATCCACTAATCGAGTGGGAGCGGGGCAAATCGACAACACGGTGATTTTTTTCGCGTTTTTTGGCGGACGAGGGGAAAAAGTCGTCCTCTCCGGGCTGAACAGGCTGTCAAACCCCTTTCGAAGAGGCCCCGGTTGGGGCGTTCCATTCCTCAAGACGCTTTTTCAGAAACCGTCGTTCGGGCTCCTGTTTTGCCAGTCCCAACGCCTCTTGCAGAGCGGCGCGGGCATCGTCAATCCTTCCGAGACGCCGCAGCAACTCGCCCCGCGCCGCATGCGCCAAGTGATACTCGCCCAGATGGCCCCGCTCCAACAGCGCGTCAATCCGCACGAGCCCCGCCTCCGGACCGTCCCGCATCGCCACCGCGACGGCGCTATTCAATTCGATCACGGGCGACGGATCGAGCCGCAACAACACGCCATACAAACCCACAATCTGATCCCAGTCGGTATCCTCCGTGGAATCCGCCTCCGCATGGGTGGCGGAAATGGCCGCCTGCACCGCGTAGATGCCGACGCGGCGCGACGCCAACGCCTCCCCGACAAGTGTTCTCCCTTCGTCGATGAGGCCCCGGTCCCACCGGGTCCGGTCCTGATCCTTCAGCAACACGATGTCGCCCGAATCATCGGTCCGGGTCGCGCGGCGGGATTCGTGCAGCAGCATCAGGGCGAGCAGCCCCTTCACTTCCGGATCCGGCAGCAGCTCAAGCACGAGCCGGGCCAGGCGAATGGCCTCCTGGGTCAGGTCAAAGCGCACCGCCTCCTCGCCGGCGGAAGCGGAATACCCTTCATTAAACACCAGGTAAATGACGGACAGAACCGCGTCCAGCCGACCGGGCAAGTCGGTCAAGGAGGGCAGGACGAAGGGAATTCCCGCATCGCGGATCTTGGCTTTGCCCCGCACGATGCGCTGGGCCATGGTGGCCGGTGCCACGAGGAAGGCGGCGGCGATTTCCTCGGTCGAGAGGCCGCACACCTCCCGCAAAGTCAGCGGCACCTGCACCTTCGCATCGATCGCGGGGTGACAGCAGGTGAAAATCAGGCGGAGACGGTCGTCCTTGATGTCGCGATCCGCCAGAGAAAGCCGGGCCTCCTCGATCTCATGAACGCGCCGGGCCAGTTCGGGTTCGAGCTCGTTGAGTTTCGCACGCCTGCGAATGGCGTCGATCGCTTTGAAACGCCCCGTCGAGATCAGCCAGGCCACCGGTTTTTCCGGAATGCCTTTTGCCTCCCAGGAGGTGAGGGCCACCGTAAAGGCCTCCTGCATGGCGTCCTCCGCGAGGTCAAAATCACCCAGGATTTTGACCAGGGTCGCGAGCACTTTCCCCGACTCCCGGCGGTACAGCGCGTCGATACGTGACGGCAAGGCGGTATCGCTGGCGGCTTCCTTAGGCATGGGCGGTTCCCCGTAGCTCCTCCAACCCGGGCGAGAGCATCCGTGCCCCCATCCGGCCCTCGACCTTGATTTCGATTTCTCTGAGCGCGTCCATCCTTTGGTTACGGCAGTTGGGGTGGTGAGGGATTTCCAGCGGGTTGTTGCGGTGGCATCTCTCTCGGGTCGTTGCTGGGCCACGGCAGGCTAGGGTTTTCCCATTCGCGTCAACTTAAGCCCAGAGCCCTTGTGGTGACTGGGGATTTTCGCTTTC